>DATMZL010000175.1:0-5495 GCA_035607075.1 Polyangia bacterium | reverse complement strand
TCCGCTCGCCGAAGAGGGCCAGGGCAACCCGGTTGTCCTCCAGAGTCAGGCGTTCGGTGACCAGCCGTTCGGTGACGGGTTCGCTCAACCTGTTGCAGATAGCACGCGCCCGGCCCCTCTTCAACGCGTTATGCTGGCCGCCAATGCCCGACGACAAGCTCCCCGATCTGACACCACTGCCGGGCAAACAGACCGGCGCCGAGGTGACCAAGCTGGTCGGCCTCATGCAGCGGCTGCTGGCGCCCGATGGCTGCCCGTGGGACCGCGAGCAGACGCTGGAGACGCTGGTCCCCTACCTCGTCGAGGAGACCTACGAGGTGGTCGACGCGCTGGCCGCCGGCGACGTCGACGATCACCGCGAGGAGCTGGGCGACCTGCTGCTGCAGATCGTCTTCCAGTCGGAGCTGCGCTTCGGCGAGGGGAAGTTCGGCATCGACGACGTCGCCCGCGGCATCGTCGCCAAGCTGGTTCGCCGGCACCCGCACGTCTTTGGCGACGTGGTCGCGAAGGACGCCGACGCTGTGCTGTCCAACTGGGCGAAGCTGAAGGCCGCCGAGAAAGCCGAGAAGGGGAAGCACGGCGCGCTGCACGGCATCCCTGCCAGCGCGCCCGCGCTGCTGCGCGCGACCCGCGCCGGCGAGAAGGCGGGCGCGGTCGGTTTCGACTGGACCGACGCCGACGGGCCGCGCGCGAAGGTCGACGAGGAGCTGGCGGAGTTCGATGACGCGCGCGCGAGCGGCGATCGCGAAGCGATGCAGCGGGAGCTGGGCGACGTTCTGTTCGCGCTGACGAACCTCGCGCGCAAGTTGAACCTGGACGCTGAGCAGGCGCTGCGCGGCTCGATCGACCGCTTCTCGTCACGATTCCGTCACCTGGAACTGGCGCTGGAGGCGGAGGGCCGCGCCGTCAGCGACGCGTCCCCGGATGAACTCGAGCGACTTTGGCAGGCCGCGAAACGCGCGGAAGGTGATCGCGTGGGCGAGGCCGGGCTTCGCCTGGCCGAGCCCGTCGCGGGAGGTTCGGAACCCTCCGAGGGTTCTGATGTAAAGTAACGCGCGCCATGGCGAAGGCCCCATTCGACTGGATGGACCCGCGACGGAATCCCGATCGCGGCAAGATCGAGAAGGCACGCCGCGAGGCGATGTACCGGACCGAGCTGGAAGAGCGCGCCGCCCTGCTGCAGCGACTCGGCTACGCGAAGGACAAGGCGCGGGCGCGCCTGGCCGCCAACCTGGCCTGGGACTTCGAGCCCGGCAAGAGCCCGCTGGATGCGGGCGCGCTGGACGCAATCGTGGATCGAGTGTTCAACGGGGCGTCGGCCGGACGCCCTGCCCCACGCGCCAAAGGAGGAACGCGATGACGAGAACCGAGTCCTGGGTAGCCGCATTGATGGTCGCGACGGTCGCGACGGTTGGAAGCGGCTGCGGCATCGACGAGGAAGTGCACAACGCGGCGCTGAAGGATCGCGACGCGCAGAAGCAGAAGCTGGCCGAGACGCAGACCGCCCTCGACAAGGAGAAGGCCGCGCACAAGGCCGACGTCGACACCCGCGACGCGCGCGTGCTCGTGCTGACCAAGAAGCTCGAATCGCTGGGCCAGGACGTGTCGCGCCTGACGAACGAGGCGGGCTCGAAGGACGCCGAGCTGGAGACCGCGAAGAAGCGCATGGAGGAGCTGCGCAAGGCGCAGGCGCAGGCCGAGGCGCGCGCCGCCCAGTTCCGCAAGCTGGTGACGCAGTTCAAGACGCTCACCGACGCGGGCAAGCTGCAGGTCGAGATCCGCGAGAACCGGATGATCGTGCGCCTGGGCGACAAGATCCTTTTCGATCCAGGCAAGACCGACCTGAAGCCGGAGGGCAAGGACGCGCTCAAGCAGGTGACCGAGGTGCTGAAGGGCCTGCAGAACCGCAACTTCCAGATCGCCGGCCACACCGACAACGCGCCGATGAAGAGCGCGAAGTTCCGATCGAACTGGGACCTGTCGACGGCGCGGGCCGTCGAGGTGCTGAACTTCATGATCAGCGCCGGCATGGAGCCGAAGCGCGTGTCCGCCGCGGGCTACGCGGAGACGTCGCCGGTCGTCGCCAACGACACGCCCGACAACAAGGCCAAGAACCGGCGCATTGAGATCACGTTGGTGCCGAACCTTGACGACCTGCCCCCCATCGACGACGCCCTCAAGGACAACAAGGAAGGCACGCCGGCTCCCTGACGGACTGAGCCGTTTCGGGCCCTTGGGGGCTCTCCCCCGCTGGTGGGCACGTCTACGCGGAGGCAGCCGGCCGGTCTGTTCGCGGTCACCGTGGCGGTCGGCCTGGGGGCGTTGATGTCCCCGGGCGCTGGCCAGGCCCAGCCCGACAAGCAGGCGGAAGCACGCGCGAAAGAGCACGTTCACAAAGCCACGGAGGCGTTGAGCGCCGGTCGTTACGACGAAGCGACAACCGAGTTCGAGGCTGGCTACGCCATCGTTCCGCTGCCGGCCTTCGTTCTCAACATGGGCCACGCCCAGCGACAGGCCGGAAACCTGGCGCGGGCGCGCGAGTACTATCAGAAGTTCCTCCGGCTGGAGCCGAAGTCGCCCGAGCGGGCGAACGTCGAGAAGATCATCGCCGAGATCGACGCCAGCGCGGCCAGCACGCCCAGCCCGCGGCCGCCCGCGCCGACGCCGGCTGGCGGTTCCGCGACCGCACCGACCACCCCGCCGGTCGTCGGCGAGGATTCGGAGATCCCGGGCGATCTCAAGCTGACCGCGCGCGAGCCCCCGGAAAAACAAAACGAAAGCGGGCCCGCTTTCTACCGACAGTGGTGGTTCTGGGGAACGGTGGCCGGGGCGATCGTCGCGGGTGCCGCCGCGTTCTTCTTCGTCCGGTCGAGCGGCGCCGACTACACGACCAGCGGCACGTTGGGGACGCTGGGTCGGTGAAGCGGCGCGCGCGCGGCTTGGTGATGGCGGGGATCGCGGCCGGGGCCGTCGCGGCGGCGAGCTGTGGAAATTCGGATCCCACGACCGTCCTGCTCTCGATCAAGAACGGCGACGGCGTCACCGTCCCGTCCGAGGTGCACCTGAACGTCTTCGATCGGTCGGGCAGGCTGTTTCTGAACGCGCGACTGCCCGCCGACGGGACGCTGACACCGGCGGGCCTGCCGCTGCTCGGAACCGTCGTCCTTTACGTCAAGAATCCGTCGGAGCTGCGGATGGACGCGCGCGGCTTTGCGACGGGCCAGAGCGCGTCCGAGGGAACGGCTCGCTGCTCGCCGCAGGCAGATCACCAGATCGCCGCCGATCTCGTCCTCGAGGGCGGTGCCCTTCCCGATTCGGACACCGACGGCGTTCCCGACGATATCGACAACTGCGTGTTCCTGTCGAATGGATCGCAGATCGACACGGACGCCGACGGCGTCGGCGATCCGTGCGCGGGCAGCGACGGCGGCATCAACGGCGGCGCGCGCAACGGCAGCGCCTGCAGCACGAACATGGGCTGCGATTCGCAGCACTGCGTGGACGGCTTCTGTTGCGACACTGACTGCGCCGAGCTCTGTCATTCATGCGCGCTCCCCGGCACGCTGGGCACCTGCACCGCGATCGCTGAAGGAAACGACGCGCAGGGCGACTGTCCGACGGAACCGGCGACGAGCTGCGGGCATACAGGCAAGTGCGGCCCGGCCAGTACCTGCGCGCTGTACGCCGACGGTCAGGAGTGCGCAGCGGCTGCGTGCATGATGTCGTCGCAGACATCGTCGCGCACGTGCGACGGTACGGGGACGTGCCGGTCGGCCGCCGTGACCGATTGCGGGATCTATTCGTGCAGCGGGAAGGCGTGCGCGACCACCTGCAGCAGCGACGCTCAGTGCGCGGCCGGGTACTACTGCGCCGCGCCCGAGTGCGTGCCGAAGCTGGACGTCGGAACCGCGTGCACCGCTGGCAACCAGTGCAGCTCCGGGTTCTGCGCCGACGGGATCTGCTGCGCGACCGACTGCTCGGGCGCGTGCAAGAGCTGCGTCGTTCCCACAGTCGGCACGTGCACCAACTACGCGGCCGGCACCGACCCGGACGCCGAATGCACCCAGGGTCTCGCGTGCACGGGCGCGGGTGCGTGCTTCACGCGCTGCACGAAGGACGCACCGGACTGCGAGACCGGCTTCTACTGCGGCGCGAACGCCTGCCAGCGCATGAAGGCGAACGGAACCGCGTGCGCTGCAAACAACGAATGCACGTCGGGTTTCTGCACGGACGGCGTCTGCTGTGGGGAGGCGTGCACGGAGACGTGCAAGAGCTGCAACCTGACCGGCACGCTGGGCGAGTGCACGTTCGTGCCGAACGGCAACCGCGACACCAGCGGAACGAACCCGTGCAATCCGCCGAAGCGCTGTGACGGCGCGGGACTGTGTCAGTAACTAAGGATTCACGGCCTCGAACGCCGAGACCGGGACCTGCTTCAGATCGTTGATGGCGTCCGGCCAGTTCGGGCTGTCTTCGCTCTGGAAGAAGAACGTGCTCGAACGACCGCCGTTGTCGGCGAGGATCAGGCCGTACTTCTTGAACGCGCGCAGGAACGTCTGGACCATCGGATCGAAGCCGCTGATGTCGTAGCTGGCCTTCAGGCGCACGCGCACGCCCATCGGCACCGCGTTGGCGTTGCCGGCGCAGCCTCCCGGCACAGCCTGGTGTGTCGCCGGCGGAACGCGCGCGTCCGACGTGCACGGCAGCGTGTAGCGCAGCGCGTGCGTGATCTCGCCGGCCATCGCTTCCTCGTAGCGCGCGAGCCCGGCGTAGATCGACAGTCCAGCCGCGTCCGCTGACGTCCAGCCGTCGGGCCGCTGCCCGGCGCTGTTCTTCTTGAGGTCCCAGCGCGCGCCGTTTGCGCACACCCAGCCGGTGGACGCGTAATGACAGGCGTAGCCCTCGAACACCTGGCAGGTCCCCTGCTGGACGACGATCAGGTGGCAGTCGCCGTCGCAGCTTGTCGGGTTGTCCGTGCCCTCGACGTGCACGCCCGTCGGGCCGGGAATCGGGTACGGCCCGGGATCGCTCTCGTCGGCGTAGGTGTCGAACGTGACGGGCACGTTCGCCTGGCTCTGCGGGACGACGTTGATCGGGATGCCGAAGCCGGGCCCGAAGTCGGGATGGATGTTCACGGCGCCGATCAGGGCGTTGATCTTCGTCGTCCAGTCGGCGTTCACGGTGGCGCCCGAGATGTCCTTGTTCCAGACGTCGTCGGCGGTGAACAGCGCGCAGCCCGACGAACCGACGACTTGGCCGCCCTGCCCGCCCGTCCCCATCGTGCCGGCCCCGCCGCTCACGTTGCCCGAGCCACCCGGGCCGCCGCTACCCGCGGTGCCCGTCGCGTTGTTCGAGCTCCCGCCGCCGCAACCGACGCCCGAACCCAGAGCCCCCAAGATCGTCAACAAGCACAGTCGCCGCATGCGGGGATCTTACACCTGCTGTTCGTCCAGCAGGCGCAATACTTCCGGCGTGTAGCGCGCGCCGTCCGCGTG
>DATMZL010000179.1:0-2375 GCA_035607075.1 Polyangia bacterium | reverse complement strand
CGAGCTGCGCGCGCGTTACGAGGCGCCGGGCTCGACGCTGGAGGATCTGTTCCTGCGCGCAACGACTGACAGCTGATCCTCGCACGAAGACGATGACGGAGACGCTGCGCCTGGCCGGGATCCTCACGCGCTTTCGCGTGCGTTCGATCCGCAACGCCCTCCGCGCGCACGGACGGGGACGGTCATTCCTGGTCGCAACGATCATCGGCGTCGTCACGGCGTTCGCGTACGTCGGATTGTTCACGCAGGCGTTCTCGATCGTTGCGCACACCGTCGGTCTGGCGGGCCAGGTGGCCGTGCTGGCTCTGGCCACTGGCACGATCGCGTTCGGCAGTCTGTCCGCGCGCGCGGCCAGCAGCGAGGCGGTCCGCGCCGGATCACCGGAGAACGAATTCTTGCTCGCGCGCCCGGTGTCGCTGCATGTGCTGGTCGCGGCGCGCGGCCTCTCCGACGCGATCGTCGACCCGGTGGGCGGGCTGTTCCTGTTACCCGTGCTGATCTCGGCGACGTTCGTGTGGCGGCTGGGTGTGACGGCCGTGCCGATCTCGATCGCGGTATCTCTGCTTGCGCAGATTGGCATCTCGACGCTCGCCTACGCGGTGCAATTGGCGGTGGTCCGCTACATTCCGGCGCGGCGGCGGCGAATGGTCTGGACCGGACTTCGCCTGATGGCCGCGCTGTCGCTCGCGATGCTGTGGATGCTCGGTTCCTGGGTGATGCGGGCGCCCGACGCGCTGGCCAAGCAGGTCGCGCACATCGCGCCGGCGCTGGCGATGTCGCCGGCGGCGCTCATCACCGGACCGCTGGCGGCACTGGTGCGCGGGCAACTGGGGCAGGTGGCCCTGGCGCTCGCCGCGCTGGCCGCGTCCGTGACCTTCGCGATGCTACTGACCGTCGCCATCGCCCGGCGCGCCGGCATGCACGGGTGGGAAGAGGCCGGCGCGGTCTGGGCCGATGCGGCGCGTGTGCCGCCCGCGATGGCGCGCTTGCCGACGGCGGCGACGAAAGATCTCCGGTTGATCGTCCGTGATCGGTCGCAGCTGCTGGCGCTGATCGCGCTGCCCGTGATCTTCATCGGCGTCCAGATCTTCGGTGCGGCGGGCTGGACGTGGACGACCGCCAGCCTGGCGCGGATCTCGTGGCTGGCGTACTCCCTCGCGCTCTACATGGGAACGATCGGGCCGCTCACGCACATGCAGGCGGAGCGCCGCGCTTTCTGGATCCTCCGGACGGTGCCTGTGCCGCTCACGCACCTGCTGGCCGCAAAGGCGCGCGCGTGGGCGATCATCCTCGGCGGCATCGCGGCGGTTGTGTTCACGGTGCTGTCGCTGTCCGTGCCGAACGCGACGCTCGCCGACCGGATCGCGTCAGGGTTGCTCGTGACGATGAGCGCCGCCGGGATGAGCTTCGTGGCGGTCGCGATGGCCAGCGGCGGCGCCGATCTCTCCGACGACTCGAAGTCGGCGGTCGGTCCAACGACGATCTACGGGTACATGCTGGTCGGCGGCCTGTTCAACGTTGTGCTGGACGCGGACTTCGCGACACGCCTCGCAGGTGTCGCCCTGTACGCGATCGCCGGCTGGGCCTACTGGCAGGCGGGCGTCGACCAGGTGGGGTTCTGCCTGGACGCCGAGGCCGTGCGAGAGCGACGCGTGCGCGCGGCGGACGGCGCGACGATGCTGATCATCCTGGCGATGGGAGGGCGCGCGTTCTCCAAGGCCGTCGGGAAATTTACCGGCGCGGGCATCGACCCCGCTCTGGTCGGCAAGATCGTGTTTGGCGGCTACGTGACGCTGGCCTTGCTGGTGGGAATCGCCGCGGTGATCTACCTGGCCCGGCGTCCGGCCCGCGTTCCGCTTCGCGGATGGGTCGCGTCGTTGTTCATCGCGCTGGGGGCGGCCGCAGCGGGCGCGGGTGTCGTGGCGATCGTGCGCGTCGTGATGGGCGCGGGCGACGCGACCGCGTGGCTGATCGCAGCTGGAGCGGCGCAGCCCGTCGATGAGATCGTGCTCCGAGGCGTCCTCCAGCGGGCCGTGCCGCTGCGGCCGGTCGGCGCCGCTGCCGTCACGGTCCTGGCGGGCCTGGCCGCGGCCCAGGTCGCGGCTGCTTCATTTTCGATGGGGTTGCCGCTCGTCGTGGCTCTAATCAGCAGTCACATCTTCGGCGCCGCCGTTTACGGGCTCACTGGGCGCGTCACTGCCGCATACGTGGCGCGTGTCGGCGCGGTCGTGCTCGTCGGAGTTGGCGCTTTCGCGTAGCAAACGTTCGGGATACGATGATCACGATGCCAGTCTTCCCACCTTCGCCTACCTCACGCCTGCGGCTCGTCGGTTTTCTGGCGACGCTGGGGCTGGGGACTGTGGCGATCGCGTGCG
>DATMZL010000189.1:0-4699 GCA_035607075.1 Polyangia bacterium | reverse complement strand
TACGAGATGTCGACCCGCTTTGTCACCGAGCCGCCGAAGCTGCCCAGGTTGCCAAGCTGCTGCAGGACTATCTTGGGCCGGCTGAGGTCGTCGTAGGTCGTGATCGTGTTGGCGGGATTGACCCCAGCCGGGTGGGGCTTGGAGGCGAAGGCGACGCGTCCAGCGTTGTCAAAGGTCGTCGTCGTCTCGACGAGCCCGCCGTCGAAGCTGCGCCCGAGCTCACGCACCAACCGGGACAGGCCGTCGACGTACGTCCAGCTCGTCGCCCCAGTCGCCGGCCGCGTTACCGTCACCATCTTCGTGTTCGCCGGATCAGCGGTGCTGGTCAGGAAGTATTCGGTGGTGGTCGTGATCGGCCCGTCGGAGCCGCATCGCGCGGTCTCCGCCGTCAACCGTCCGAAATCGTCGTACTGGTAGCAGACACTGAGGCCGTTCGGATCCGTCTTCTGAAGGAGACCGCCCTTGACCGGATCGTAGGCGCTGTACTCGACGTGGCCCATCGGGTTGGTCCGCTTCACAGGGAAGCGCCCGATGTTGTAGCCGAGGGACGTCACCAGGCCCGGTCCCCGGGGCAGCGGGTAGTCGTTCGGGTCGTAGCTGACGCGCGACGTGCGGTAGGGCGAATCCGCGGGCCCGGCGGCGCCGACGGCGCAGTTGGTGAAGTCGCTCCCGCACACGGTCGTGACGCGCACGTTCCCGAACCGATCGTACGCGTACGCGGTGTGCTGCTCCGTCGGCGAGCCCGTATTGGGCTCCTCTTGCTTCTTCGTCAACGCCAGCGCGGTGATCGACGCGCCGTCCAGGCCCTGGACGAAGCTGACCGGCTGATATTCGAACGTCGTGTGGTGGCCGATGGATAGGTTGTTGCCGTCGACGGGCGCGATCCGCTGCGAGTTGACGATGACGACCGTCGCCTTCCCTTGCTGCTGCTGGAGGCTGCCCGGATCGCCGTAGCTGTTGATCGTCTCCTTCGTGTAGGTCTCCGGGACGGCGTCAGACTTCAGGACGTCGTACTCGTTGTGGATCGTCGTCGTCGTCCGGAGCGGATTGCCAAACTTGTCGTAGCGGTAATCGGTCTCCGTGATCTGCTTGTCGATGAACTCGTCAGAGAAGTCGTGGGTGCTGTCGGTGAGCAGCCGGCTCGTGTCCTTCACGTGGATCGGGTAGAGGAACAACGGCGTGTTCGACGGGTAGACGTTCGGGGTGTCGTTCGAGGCGCAGGCCGGGGGCAGGAAGGAATCTACGACCCGGTCGCAGTACTGCGTCTCCGTCGTGGCGAACGCCACCAAGACCCGGTCGGTGCCGTTCGGATCCGAGCTGGTGCTGATGCTCGCATAGCGCGTGACCGACCGGAGCAGCCCCGTGTACGGATAGGCCTGCGCGAAAGTGGAGACCGTCGTGATGCGGGCCGGATCGGTCGTGATCACCTTCATGAAGCCCTGCGGAAGGTGTGACTGCTTGCTCGCGCGCATCGATTCGTAGCGATAGGTCGTGGTGGCCGTCCCCGTACCGCCCAGAGCGTCGTCGGCGGTGACCGACTTGACGACGCGCATCGGGGTGACGAAGGCGACGGTGCCTGCCGCGACCGCATTCGGATCGCTGTAGGTGTTGCCGACCTGATCGTCGGCGCCGGTGATCGACACGTACGCGACCTCGGTCTTGCGCGCGAGGCCGCTCGGGAACTTCTTGATGATCGGCGGCTTGAACGTATTCAGCCAGGCCTTCTGTTCCCCGTCGAAGGGACCACCCGGTGCGCCGCTGCTGAGCAGGTCCGTGACGCCGTCGCCGTTGAGATCGAGGGCCGGCCTCGTGACGCTGCCTCCATTGATCGGAAACACCGGCACGGTCGCGTACTGCGTTTGCAGTGTCCAGGTCGTTCCCGTGTTGATGTGAAAATGCACGGAGGTGTCGACCGGGGCACCGCCGCCGCCGGCGGCCTGCGTGGGAATCGCGAGCAGATCGGCCAGGCCGTCGGCGTTGAAGTCCACCAACGTCCTCGAGGGCAGGAAGCCCGTGCCCGGAAACTCGTTCACCAGGTTGTCGATAGCATCGCCGTAGGGCTCGCCGCCGTCGGGCGTGCAGCCGGTGCCGGTCGAGAAGAACTGCGTCGTGTCCAGAACGCCGCCGCCCAGGTTCTTCGCCGTCGAGCCGTCGAACATGCCGTCGCCGTCGACGTCGGTCGTTCCGATCGGACACAGGGTGATGAACAAGCGCCAGACGTTCCCCTGCGCGTTGAGCTTGCCGGTGTTGAGGTAGATCCGGCTGCCGCCGCCCTGGTTGAACGGGATGGGTTTGACGAGGTCGGGAAGACCGTCGCGGTTGACGTCGACGAAGTGATAGTCCTGGATGACCCCTTCGGTGCCGCCGTAGTCGTTCGTCGTCACGAATCCGACCGTCGGCCCCTTGTTCAACAAGACCTTGAGGGCGGGGAAGTTCGTCGAGTCGTTGCCGAAGTTGACGAAGTCGGTCAGACCGTCGCCGTTGACGTCGATCATCGCCTGGCCGGACTTGAAATCGAGGCTCTGTCCGCCTTGATCGAAGAACGATTGGCCGAAGATCGCGGTAGGACCGTGTTCGTCCGCCTCGTCCACCCACGTGCCCTGCGTCTTCAAGCGATTGAACGCCACGAGCATGGCGCGCGTGCAGGTGTTGTCGCTTTCGGGATGGTCGCAGAGGAATCGTCCCTCGCGGACGAAATCGGGCAACCCGTCGCCGTCCATGTCGACCAGGAAGCCCTTGGCCCTCGTTCCGTCCTTGTTAGCCAGCGGGCCCGGCAGCGCCCAGTTGTCGTTCTGGGCCCAGCCGTGGCCGGTATTGCGCCAGACGTGTGAGACCTCAACGAACGGTTCGGCCGAGCCCGAGACGGCCTGCAACAGATCCGGTTTGCCGTCGCCGTCGACATCGGCGAACGCGACGCCCGATGCGCGCTGCTCGTTGCCGGATATCTTGACGAGCGGAATTGGCAGCACGTAGGTGTTCTGCTGGCCGAACGCGGCCTGCGCCGACGGCTGCGGCAGCCAGCTGTAGCCGCCGCCCTCCCAGTCGAACTCCAGCGGCTCCATGCAGTTGCCGGCGACGCTGCAGTACTTGATCCTCTGCAGCCGGCTGGGCAGCGTCGGCTCGTCGGGCAGGTAGGTGAGCGAGTAGATCCCGAGCGGCGAGGTGATCTCGGTCAGGCGGCGGTTGCGCGGCAGCGACGCAGCGCCGAACCGGAGGCGCCGTACGTCGGGTCGATCCACGAAGTCGTAACCGAACTTGACCCACGTGAAGGCGCCGCCCTGCGACCCGGGATCGGCGCCCGTGTTCGCGAGGTGCCCGGTGTAATCGATCTCGGTGAGCAGCAGGCCGCGCGTCGTGAAATCGGCTTGGTCGCCGTTGTAGTGCAGGTCGTAGTAGTTGCCCCACGTGTCGACGACCCGGTCCATCGGCCAGATCGCCCCCACATTCTTGGTCCCGAGATCGGCGTCGATCATCGGCAGCTCGACCCGCGAATCCGAGCGAAACCCGTAGTAACGGGTCTCACCAGACTTGGTGACGACCTTGAACCGCTCGTGGGTTCCGTCTTTCGAGTGCGTGACGACGGCGTTGTGGTCGATCTCGGTGCGGTAAGTGCCGTCCGCGATCAGAAACAGTCGCTGACCGTCGAGGCAGAGCCCATCATCTGTCGCGACGCCCTCAATCGCCCCCATCTGCACCGGCCGCGCCTCTCCGTCGTGGAACGCGTCCCGCGGACAGCGGTAGATCATCGATTGGCCGCCGAGATCCCAGCCTTGGCCGGCGATCCCGTTCCCGGACTGGCTGTTGTAGACGAGGCTCAGCGCGGGGGCCATGCCCGCGACGCCGGGCGGAATCACGATCGGCACCGTGTACTGCGCGGCGCCGGTCGGCGTGACGGAGAGCTGGGCGCCGATCGCGCCGTTGAACGCCGCGCCCACGGCGGGCTCGGACGACACCGCCGGCTCGGCGGGCGGCGTGGAGTCGATGTTGACCTTGCGCCCGTCGGGCAGCGACACGACGTGCGTCCCGTCCGGCAGCGTCGTCGTCGGCAGGGGCGTCGACTGCGCCGTCGCGGTCACGCTGTGGCTGCCGATCGTCCAGGTGAGCTGGCTACCGAGCAAGCTCCCCACGAACGGCGCGTGCGGGTCGGCGACGAAGGTCTGCGGCGGCACCTCGCGCGGCGAAGCGATGAAGCCGTTCTGATCGGCGAGCGCGTTCGCCGGTCCGTAGGGGATGCTGGTGCTGGCCGCGGTCGTGACGTAGTCGAAGATCGCCTTCGTGACGCCTGCCTTGTCGACGGCGATCCCGAAGAGGACCGGCGTCACGTCGGCGGCGAACCTCAGGTTGTCGAGCAGGTAGTGACCGTTCTCGTTGTACGGCACGTTGAGCGCGATCGTGAAGGTCAGATCGGAATAGCCGCCGTCGGAGAGTTTCGCGACGACGTCGGGCGGCAGCACGAACGGCAGCGTCAGCCACTTGGCGAGCGGCAGGTGGGACAGCTCCACCTGACCGAGGTAGCTGTTGTAGATCGCGAGCGACGGGCTGCTGACGAACATCTGCACGGCGCCGAACCAGTCGGGGTTCGCCTGGTCGGTCGGCAGCATGATGTCGAGCAGGACGAGCGGGCCAACCGCGCCGATCGACGTCAGCGGGATGCTGGTCAGCGGCGCGTAATTCTGGACGGCGACCTCGAGCGAGCGGG
>DATMZL010000775.1:0-4510 GCA_035607075.1 Polyangia bacterium | reverse complement strand
CCGCCGCTCGGCGGCGGCGTCCCTTGCCAGCCACCGTTCGCGGCTGTCGCACGCCCGAGCGGCTGCGGTGTACCCCGCCAGCTGCTACCGCCGCCGCCGGGCGGGGCCGGTTGCCCGTCGCCAGACACGTAGATGTTGCCCTGAATGCCGACGTCGACGTTCGACGAGCCGTACGGGCCGTCAGGCGGAGGTTGTTGTTGCCACGCTTCGCCCTGTTGCGGCGGCTGCTGCCAGGGATCCGGCGGCTGCGGCGGCTGTGGTTGCGGTTGCGGCAGGGCCTGTCGTTCCCAGTCGGGACCGTCGGTGGGAACGGCGTCGGCGCGCCGCGACCCCAGATCCTGAATGACGTGAACGTTCTGCCCGCGCATCTCGGGCGGCGTCATCACCAGCCGATGCAGCTCGTCTCGCGGGATCACGTACTCGTTCGAGACACAGCCGACGGCGAAGGGAGCGAAGAAGGCCAGGGTCACCAGGCTAATCGCGGCGCGCACGGCCCGATTGTCGTTTCAGGTTCCGTGCCAGGCAAATTGCCCACCGCGCGTGGGCCCGCTCACGTCCTCCCGTCTCGCTGTGTGCCGGTTCGCCACGCGCGCATGTGGTGGCGAGGCTCGGCCTCAAGGAATTGCCCACGCCTGTCGAAATGTGGGCGGTTCGGATACGCAAACTACAGGAGGTCTCGATGAACGCTCTTGGGAGGCAGGTGCTCGCCGCGATTGCAGTGCTGACGCTTGGCGGTTTCGCCGCCGGCTGCAACGACGAAGAAGCGAAGGGAAGCCACCAGATCTGGTTCATGGGGTCGATCTACAACGGTGCGACAGGCGAGATCGTCAACGGCTACGAGATCTCGCTGACCTACGGGACGACGACCATCAAAGGAAAGGTCGACGAGAACACCGGCCGCTACACGCTTGGGCCGCTGCCGGCGTGGAACGACTACGCGGTGACGATCAACGCGCCCTATATGCGTGGTTTCGTGTCGTACAACGGCGGCATCGCGCCGCCGACGCCGCCGCCCGCGTCGCAGCAGTCCGACGTCTACACGGCGAACACGACGCAGACGTTCGACTTCGACGCCTACGTGTTCCCTGCCGACCTGCCGTCGTCGCAGCTGACCGTGAACATCCTGAAGGCGGATCCGACCGCTGGGGCCGCCGAGGGTAAGATCCGGCTGCGGCCCACGACGGCGTCGGTGATTCAGGATCAGGCGGCGGGAGTGACCGGCCAGGTTTGGTCGAACGATCAGGACATCCTGGCGGCCGTCGTCAACCACGACTTCTCCGGCGGCACGATCGTGGTCGCAGCCGAGGAGCTCGTCTACGGCGTGACATACCAGATCACCGTTTACGGCGTGTCGGGGTACCAGACGGGGACGGCGACGGTGCGCGCGGGGCTGCAGGACAGCACGATCGTGAACATCACGACGACCGCGTCGCCGCTGGTGCTCGTATCGAACACGGCGACGGCGTGCAAACCCTACGGGACGTCGACGACCGTGTCGAACACGGCTCAGATCACGTTCACGTTCAACTCGCCGATCGAGGACGTCACCACGACCGTCGGCAAGGGGCCGGAGGCGCTCGACAACGGCATCAGCGTCTCGACGCTGATGGGCGCGACGTTGAAGACGAACGCGTCGACGGCGGTGCAGGAGCGCGGCGGGATGTTCCTCGTCAACGGCAGCACGTTGACGATCTCTTTCAATCCCGTGATGGGCATACTGACGCAGTACCCGAACGACACGATCCAGTACGTCATCTACAGCAATCTGTCGTCGATCCTGCTGCAGCCGATCGGTCATCCGGAGTTGGTGAAGTCGCTGTCGACGCTGACCAACATGTCGTCGATCCAGTGCTACATGTAAATCGAGAACCCTCAAAGGGTTCCCGAACGCTCCCGCGATGGTACGCGGCGAGCAAAGCTCGCCGGCTCCCCACGCGATGACGACCGCCGCGTGCCGGCCGGCCCACGCATTTACTTACTTGAACGCGTGGCCGCGCCGGCGCTCGTAGGCGCCCAGGTACAGATCCCGGTAGGCGCCCGCCGCGCGCTCCCACGAGAAGTCCTGCGCCATCGCGCGGCGGCGCATTCCGTCGATGTGTTGCGGGCGGTCGTACCAGGTCGAGACCGCCCAGCCGATGGTGTTGGCCAGCGCCTCCGGGTGCAGATCGTTGAACATGAAGCCGGTCCCACCGCCCGTCGCCTCGTCGTAGTTCACGACGGTGTCGACCAGCCCGCCCGTCGACCGCACGATGGGCAGCGTGCCGTAACGAAGGCTATACATCTGATTCAGCCCGCACGGCTCGAAGCGCGACGGCATCAGAAAGAAGTCGGCGCCCGCCTCGATGCGGTGGGCGCGGCCGTTGTCGAAGCGCAGCCACGCGCGGAAGCGATCGCCGTGGTGCGCGTCGGCCCACGCGAAGAAGCGTTCGGCGTCCGTGTCGCCGGTCCCCAGCAACACCATCTGGACGTCCCAGCTCAGGATGCGCGAGAGCGCGTGCGCAAGCACGTCGAAGCCCTTCTGCGGCGTCAGCCGACCGACAATGCCCAGCACGGGAACGTCCGGGCGCACCGGCAGTCCGGCTTCCTTTTGCAGCGCCGCCTTGCACGCGGCCTTGCCTGAAAGGTCATTGGCGTCGAAGTTGGCGGGCAGGTGCTTGTCCGTCGCCGGATTCCACTCGTCGGTATCGATGCCGTTCAGGATGCCGACCAGATCGCCGCTGCGCCACGCGAGGATGCCGTCCAGGCCGTTGCCGTAGCCGCCGGTCTGCACTTCGCGCGCGTAGGTCGGGCTGACCGTCGACAAAATCGTGCTGCGGTAAAGCGCCGCCTTGGTCAGGTTCATCGCGCCGAAGTGTTCCAGCTCGCGCGGGTTGTAGTGCTCGCGCCCGAGGCCGGTGATGAACATGCCGCCGCCGTCGAAGATGCCCTGGTAGGCGAGGTTGTGGATCGAATAGATGGTCGCCGCCGCGTGCAGCGGCTGCAGCCATTCGACGGTGTCGACGAAGACCGGCACCAGCGCGGTCTGCCAGTCGTTGCAGTGGATGACGTCAGGGAAGAAGCCGAGCGCCTTGCACAGCTCCAGCGATCCGCGCGACAGGTACGTGAACCGTTCCAGGTTGTCGTCGTAACCCGCCGCGGGCGGGCCGTAGAGATACGGGCGGTCGAAGTAGCGGTTGTATTCCAGGCAGTAGAGCGGCACGTCGCTGCCGGGCAGCCTGCCGATGCGCACGCGCGAGCGCGCACCGCCCCACCACATCGGGACTGTCATGAAGCCGTCCAGCACCTCGAAGTCGTTCCACGGCATGCCCGCGTAGAGCGGCATCACGACGCGCACGTCGATGTCCAGGGCGCGCAGCGCCTTGGGCAGCGCACCCGCGACGTCGGCGAGGCCGCCCGTCTTTGCGAACGGCGCGCACTCGGACGCGACGAAAAGAACCTTTAACGGCGACGCTGGCACGAGGCGCGTGGGTTGGCCGACAAACCTCAGCTAGCGTAAATGCGATAGTCGATATTTGGAAAGATATTATCTCTCGCCTCGACGTCGGCTAGCCACGCGACGGTTGCACTGTCATGTGGGGCCGTCGCCTGCAGCTTGTTCGCGCGCAGGTCGTCGTAGATCTTGTTGAACTGCAGGATGTGCTGGTTGATGCGCCTGGTGGCGTAGGGGACGGTGGTCCCCGTCTTCATGATGAAGGTCCAGTCGCTCGACTGCGCCAGCATCAGCTCGCGCGCCGCCTGGTTCAGCGCGCGCGTGGTCAGCGGATCGGCGCTCGGGTGCCGGCGCGCCAGCTCCACCATCCGTTCGCCGGCGACGTGCAGGTGGCGGTACGTCCAGGCGTTGGTCTCGTTCAGCCAGTAGTCGTTGTAGCCCTTGAAGCCCCACGACGACGCGCACGGCGTGGCGACCTGGTTCGTGTCGTGGCGTTCGAGATAGTCGCCGGGCGCGATCGTCTCGATCGCGCTCTCGTCGAAGTGCAGCTGCCGGAACAGATCGCCGAGGAACAGCGGCCCCTCGTACCACCAGTGACCGTAAAGCTCGGCGTCGTACGGGCTGATGACGATCGGCGGCCGGTCCATGTGCGCGGCCAGGTGCTGCACCTGCTTGACGCGGTTGCCGCGGAAGTGCGACGCGTGCAGGCCCGCCTTGCCGCGCGCGATGTCCGGGTCGTAGACCCACTTGTCGTGCAGCTGGTTGTGGGTGATCGCGTGGTACTTGATGCCCGTGTACACGCGATGCCCTTCGGGGTGGATGTACGGCTTGATGTAGTCCAGCGGCAGGTCGAAGCCGATGTCGCGATAGAAGTCGCGGTAGTGGCGATCGCCCGGATAGCCTTCCTTGGCGCTCCATACCTGCTCGGATGATTCCATGTCGCGGCCGAACGCCGCGACGCCGCTGGGGCAGTAGAGCGGCGCGTACACGCCGTACACGGGCCGGTGGTCGGCGAACAGGATGCCGTGCGAATCGACGAAGAAGTAGCGGATCGCCGCCTCGCGCAGCAGCTCGTCGACG
>DATMZL010000208.1:0-3007 GCA_035607075.1 Polyangia bacterium | reverse complement strand
GGAAGATCTCGCTGCCGCCGTCGCAGGACGCAAGATCGTCGGGATCGGTGAACTGCGTGCACGAGCCGCCGACGTGTCCGACCACGACGACGACGGCGGCGCCCTGCCGACGCAGGTCCTTGGCCGCCGCGATGACGACCGGCGCGAGGGGTAGGGCGCGCAGGCCGGCGAAGTTCGCGGGCAGCGTCATGAACGCCGTGCCCGCGTTCGCCAGGCCGATGATCCCGACCTTGACGTCACCGACGTACGCCATGTGCGTGCTGCCGACGTTGCGCCAGGCAGGCGTCGCGCCGGTCTTCTCGTCGATCAGGTTTGCGGCCAGGAACGGGAAGTGCGCCTCGGCGGCGCGGGCCTTGAGCGCGCCGCGCGGATCCTCGCCGGGCGCGCGCGGCCCTGTCGCGGGCCCGACGGGGCCGTAGTCGAAGTCGTGATTACCGATCGCGATGGCGTCGTACTTGAGCGCGTTGTACGCGCGCACGACCGCGGCGCCCTCGTTCGCGTTCGACTCCAGCGTCCCCTGGAACATGTCGCCGGCGTCGAGCAGCACGACCCCACCGCCGCCGTCCTGGCGCGCGCGCCGAAGGTTCGCGAGGTAGCCAGCGAAGCGGGGCAGGTTCTCGAGGTGGCCGTGGAGATCGTTGGTGCCGACGATCGAGACGATGAGGCGCGGTGGGTGGTCGGCTCCGGCGGGATGGCCGGCCTGCGCGGGAAGCGCCATCAGCAAGGCCGCGCCGAGCAGGAACGCGCCGAAACGTGATCTCCGCGGGGGTGGGGTCATTGACGCTTCGGGTTGCGGATGCCGGCGGCGGAGATCAAGCCGCCGACGATCAGCGCGCCGGCCATCGCCCACAGGCTCGCCCGCAGCGCGCTGACCGACGCGTCTTCGAGGACCGGGCGCAGGGCGTCCAGTTCCTTGGGCACTGCCAGGACCAGCGGCCGCTCCTTCGCCGCGACGAGGAACGCACGTGCGTGCGGGTCGTGCGTGTCGCGCACGGCGGCGTCGACGGGAGCCGCGAAGCGCGCCGCGACGAGCGCGCCGATCGCCGCGACGGCCAGCAGACCGGCGACGCGCGCGATGGCGTTGTTGATCGCCGAGCCGATGCCGGCTTTACGCTGGTCGATGCCGCCCAGGATCGCGGCGGTCAGCGGAGACACGGTGGCCGCCAACCCCACGCCGAAGACCAGGATGCCGGGCAGCACCTCCGTGAAATAGTCGGCGTGCGCGTGTATCCGCAGCATCAGGAGAAATCCAGCCGCGCCGATCATCGGGCCGAAGGTCATGAACCACCGTGGCCCGTGCTTGCCGGCCAGCTTTCCGGAGATCGGCGACAGAAAGAACATCAGCAGCGTGACCGGCAGCAACGCGAGCCCCGAGGTGGTGGCCTTGTAACCCGAGACCTGCTGCAGGTAGACGGTGAGGACGAAGGTGAACGCCGAGAGGCCCGCGTAGATCGCGGCCGTGGCGGCGTTGCCCATCGCGAAGTTGCGGGTGGCGAACAACTTGAAATCGAGCATCGGGTGCGGCGCTCGCCGTTCGTAAAGAATGAACGCGGCGAACGCCGCGGCGCCGCCGGCGAGCGGGAGGTAGATCGAAGGTGCGCCCCAGCCGTGACCCGGGCCCTCGATCAGGCCGAAGATCATCCCGCCGAGGCCGACCGCGCACAGGATCGCCCCGGGCAGGTCGACGTGGCTCTTCTCTTCCGGCGGTGGCTCGGACGGAATGCGTGCGAGCACCCCGATGGTCGCGGCGATCGGCAGCACGTTGATCGCGAACACCCAGCGCCACGAACCGACGTCGACAAGCGCGCCGCCCAGCAGCGGTCCGACGATGAACGCGATCCCCGTCCAGGCCGTCCAGGTGCCGATCGCCTTGCCCTGATCCGGCCCGCTGAAGGTGGCGATGATGATCGCCAGCGAGCTCGGGACGAGCAGCGCGCCCGTCGCGCCCTGCAGCGCGCGCGCGATGATGAGGATCGTGGCGCTGGGCGCGATCGCGGCGAGCAGCGACGTCGCGCCGAAGCCGATCAGCCCCGCGACGAAGACGCGCTTGCGGCCGAACAGGTCCGACAGCGATCCGGCCAGCAGGATGAACGATCCGAGCGTGACCATGTACGCGTCGACGATCCACTGCTGGGCCGAGATGCCGCCGCCCAGGTTGTTGCTGATCGCGGGCAGCGCGACGTTGACGACCGAAACGTCCAGGAACGCGACGAACGAGCCGAGGATGCTGGCGACGAGAACCAGGCGCTCCGGCGCGAAGCGCCGGTGTGCGCCTGCCGGCAACAAATGTCCTTGCCGCTGCGCGCGCGTCATGCGCGAAGGTTACCCCTGCTGGTATACAAAGCACGCGATGTTCCAGATCCGGGCGTTCCAGGAAGCAGACGCGGACGACGTCATCAGACTTTGGTCGACGTGCGGTCTGGTGCGTCCCTGGAACGACCCGCGCAAGGACATCGCGCGCAAGCTGGCGGTCCAGCGCGAGCTGTTCCTTGTCGGCAGCGTCGCGGATCGGATCGTAGCGACGGCGATGGCCGGTTACGACGGCCACCGCGGCTGGATCAACTACCTCGCGGTCGATCCGGCGCACCGGCGCCACGGATTCGCGCGGCAGCTCGTCGCCGCCGTCGAGGAGCGCCTGCGCGCCGCTGGCTGCGCGAAGGTCAACCTCCAGATCCGCGCCGACAACCGCGACGCGATCGCGTTTTATCAGCGCATCGGCTTCGGCGAGGACGCCGTCGTCAGCATGGGCAAGCGTCTCGAACGAGACAGCGACTAAACGGTTTCCCAGCGGCCGCTGGTGGCCGACCGGCGAAGCGCGTCGAGGACGCTCATGTTCTTGATCGAGTCTTCGAGCGGGATCGGCCCGGTACCGCCCGTCGCAGCCGCGCGCGCGAACAGCTGGGCGAGGATCGTGTACTGGTTCACCGCGGGAAATTCGATGTGCTCGGCCGCCGGCGCCTCCAGGCGCGATCCGGTCTCCAGTACCAGAGTCGACGGCTGGTCCGAC
>DATMZL010000475.1:0-7251 GCA_035607075.1 Polyangia bacterium | reverse complement strand
GAGAAGCTCGTCGGGCATTCCGTCGTGATCGTGACGTTCCCGGACTCGTCGTAGTTGTACGCGGTCTGCGTCTCGACCGGCGCCTGCGCCCCTGGCTCTACATGCGCGGTGCGCAAGAACAACGCCTTTGCAGGCTGGTCACCCTGGAAGTACCGTTGCGCTGCGAAGGCGTACGAAAACTCCGTGGTGTGCGTTATCCCGTCGTCGCTGGTAATGCTGCTCTCCGAATGCGTCACCGTGCTCGTCGGTTTACCAAAGTGTCGAAGCTGGGCGCCGAAAGGCCCTCCCGAATCCTCGTAAGAGTTGGTGATCGTCTTCTTGTGGTAGCTGCAGGTGTGGTTTGCCTGGCATCCGTCAACGGCGAGCTCGGTCGTCACGGAGGTCGTGACCGGGTTGGCTTCGGTGTCATAGCTGTACTCCGTCGTTCTCACGATCTGCTGACTGCTCACGTCCGCCGAGACATCGCCATCGAAAAGAAACGTGGTCTCGAGAATCGTCCGCGGGTGGACGAACAATGTCGTCTGCACCGGAAAGGTGGGGAGCGGGAAGCTGTCGTCGCAATGTTCCGTCCCGTTGACCTCCATCGCGCAGTAGTGGGTGCGCGTCTCGGATAGGAGCGAGCGGTTGTTGCTCGGGATGGAGAACCCGTAGTCGATTGATTGCCGCACGTTCGACGTCATCCCCGTGAACGGATAGCGTTGATGGAAGACGGTCTCGGTCACGCGACGGCCTTGGTCGGCGATGCTCCTCACGGGGCGGCGGTCGATCGCGCGAATGTTTGCGAAACCGGACGGCCCTCGACCGTCGGTACCCGCGCGCATCGACTGGTACTGGTAGTCGGTCGTGAACATCGTCCCCGTTGCTGTTCCGTCCTCGGCGGACACCGACTTGACCACCCGGAGCGGAGGCAGGAAGAACACGCCCTCGCGCGCCTCGGGCGTATCGGTGTACGTGCCGTCGGTCTGAGCCTCGACGGTGGTGATGACGCTGTACGTGACCTCGCTGGGCTGCGCGAGCCCGTTCGGGAACTTCTTGATGATGGGTGGCCGGAATCGATTCAGCCACGCGTGTGAGACAAGCTGCCCTGTATCGTCGCTGGCCTCGATGAGATCGGTCACGCCGTCGCCGTTCAGATCGACCCACGCGCGGCCTTTCGGCTTGAAGTTTTCGTCCTCGGTGGGCACCCGAGGCGTGAGCCGGACATCGTTCAGACCGGTGGACGCGTGCCACTCGGTCTCGCCCTCGAGCTGGTCGTAGCCGGCTCCGTTGTTCACGAGCAGCTCACCGCGACCCTCCGGAGTGCCTGGGTGCACGTGATTGAGAATGACGTCCGCCAAACCGTCCGCGTTCAGGTCTGCCATCGAGGCGATGAAATCCTCGTGCACCGAAGGTGGGAGGGATGCCTCGCCCTTGTGCGGCTTGAAGTCGGTCAGTGCCGACAGGGACGGACCCGTACCATTGGTCGTCCAGCTGCTGCCGGTCGCGAACATGGCGCTCGGGTCGTTCGTGACCGTGACGCCCGACGGGCAGTTGCATTGGCAAACGTAGCCGTTACTCACGTTCCCCGAACAAGGTTGCGTGACGGTGCAACTGGTCGACGGACAAGCACACACGGCCCCGATGTCACCGTCGCAAGCAATGTTTTGCCTGTTGTAGTCGAGCCGCGCTCTGTACGGCGTCATCATGTCGCGGAAGCCGTCGCCATCGACGTCACCGATCCAGCGTGCATCCGGCGGGACATCTGTCGCGGTGGTGCAGTCATCCGGTGGGGCGATGAAATGCCAGACCGCCTGGATGTTGGGATAGTCGGGGTTCTCAACGTGATTCTTCCCAGTGTTGATGCCGATTGGCATCGTGGCGCAAAGCTGAGTGCCGGGGGCCCAGACCAAGTCGGGGAGACCGTCGCGGTTGATGTCCTCGAGCTTGTAATTGAAAATAGTGCCGGCGGCACTGCCGATCAACGTGCTCTCATAGTTCTCCGGCGCCACAACCCACCCGCTCCCCGTGTTGATCCGAACCTGCAGCTCGTATTGACCGGGACCGCGGCGAATGAGATCCGCCTTCCCGTCGCCGTTCATGTCGATGACAGCGTCGGTCCCCGGGGCCAGATTGAGGTCGCCGCCGGAAAAGACTGGCATGCTCGCAAACTCAGGCGCGTACGCCCACTGGCCCACCGTTCTGATGCGGTTCAACCACACCTTGGGGCGCCACCCGCAAAACGGTGGGGGTTGCGGGGCGTTGCAAGTGTTTTCCATATAGACCAGATCGAGCAATCCGTCGCCGTCCATGTCGGCGAACGTTGCCCCGGTCGCGTGCCCGCTGAAGTCGACGAGGGGATCGGGCAATGTCCAGAGCTGCGGAGCTGGGACGAATCCCTGCCCGGTGTTCAGCCACGCAGTACTTTGCAGGATCGGCATCTCCGGCGGCAAGTTGCCAACGCTACGAACGACATCGACACGTCCGTCGCCGTTAATATCGACGAACTGCGTGCCACGAGACGTGTTCGGCTTGTGATTGAGCGGCTGCTGCAAGGCAAACGAATCCGCGGGATCCCAGTGATAGCCGCCGCCGTCCCATTCGAAGTCGAGCGGCTTCGTGCACGTCACGTTATCGAGCGCGCAGTAGCCGATAGTCGTGAGGCGGGTCGGTAACATCGGATCGTTGGTCGCGGAGTATGGAGATCCCGGTTGGTAGTCCTCGGCGTAGGTCAGCGTGTAAGCGCCAGCCGACGTCACGATCTTCTTCAGGCGCTTGGTCCGCGGGATCGTCACCGCCCCGAATCGGACCGAACGCTTCTCATGACGTGCTTCGTAGTTGAATTGGACATGCGCGAACGTGGGACGCTCGTCGCCGGACGGCGTGCCGGGCAGACGGCCGGTGTAAAGAATTTCCGTGACATAGAGACCGTCGGCCATGAAGAAGGTTCCATCGTTGTTGTAATGGACCTCGAAGTAGTTGCCCCAGCCGTCCACGACACGTTCGAGCGCCCACACGCCAACCTGTTGAGCGGGGTCGGCGGTGCCCGTGACCACGCGCGTGCGCTGGCTCTTGCCGTAGTAGCGCGTCTCACCGGTCTTGGTGACGACCTTGAACCAGATGTTCTTGAGCGGCGCCTGCTCCTGTGAGTCGTCTTTCATCCGCGTGATCGTGCTGTGGTCGTCCTGTTCCAACTTGTAGGTTCGCGAGACGAGATCGGTTCCGTCCTCCGTCCCGGGCTGCGGGAACAACCGCTTGCCGTCGAGGCAGAGCCCTTCATCGCCTTGGTCGACGGTGAGCTTCATCGCGACCTGATGTCCGAAGCCGTCCTGCACCTTCGTCTTCGGGCATCGGTGAATCGCAGAGAGCCCCGCAAGCTCCCACCCCTGTCCGGCGATCCCGTCGCCGCCCTGGCTGTTGTAGACGAGGCTCAAATTGGGAGCCATTCCAGCGATCCCGGGCGGAATTGTGATCGGCACCGTGTACGTGGCGGCGCCCGACGGGCTGACCGACAACGAGCCGGTGAGCGCGCCGTTGAAGTTCTGGACGTACTGTGGCTCGGGCTGCGCGGTCGGCGACCCGAGATCTTGCTTGATCACGATCGTCGTTGGGCCGATGACCACACAGATCCCGCTGGTGCCGCAGGGCACGGGCGTCAGGTGGTGGCTGGAGGCGGACGCGGTGACCGTCTCGCCGCCGACCGTCCACGAGACCTTCTCGTCGACGTTGAACGTGGGCAGGTAGCCGCCGTTGTGCGTACCCGGCGCGAAGTTGACCGGCGGGGCCGGCTGCGGGTCCGGCAGCGGGCTGCCGTCGGTGACGCGCGCCTTGTGCGCCTCGTTGACCGTCGGGTGCGCGGTGACCGACGACCCGTTGTCGTACCCGAAGACGGCGACGAGGTGGCCATCCACCTCGACGACGCCGTCCGAGAACAAACAGATCGCGTCGTCATCGGGTCCGCCGCAGAAGTTCCTCGCCTTGCAGGTCGCCGACGCCCCCACCGGCAATTTCAGCTTGAACGGGCTCGGGCCCCAGCCACCGGTGTAGTAGCCCCAGCCGACGATCTCGCCCGCTGCGTTGATCGACGTCGCGTCGCGGAGGCTCCAGCTGAAATCCTGCGGGATGATGTCGTCGAGGTTCTTGAACCCGAGCTGGTCGGTGTACACGAACGCGGAGCTCAACGAGATCGCGGCATTCGCCGCGGTGAGCGCGCCTGCGCCGACCGTGTCGCCTGACGCGTTGACCTTCCTCGCGCCGGCCGAGTACCAACCGCCCGAAAGATCATCGATCACGCCCGACGATACGTGCAGGCGGAAGGGACGGTTGACGCCGTCTCCGTTGAAGACGCCCGAGCCGACGATGTAGTCGCCGCTGATCGAATTCGCGCCGGTCAGCTCCCAGCCCGTCGTCGCTGGCGGATAAAGATCGTTCAGATCGACGATGTCGGAGATCGCGTTGTCGAACAGCACCGCGTGCGTCCGGCCAAAGAAGGGCGTGCCGTCCAACGTGCTGTAGCCGACCGCGACGCCGGTCTCCGAGATGCCGTAAAGGAGCGTCGAGCCGCCCGCCACCAACGGCCGCACGTCTTCCATGCCCGCGGCGTTCGTGTAGCGGAAGCCGCGATACTGGCCGCCCGCCGTGTAGAACCCGACGAAGTCGCCCGCGTTGTTCATCTCCGTCGGGAACGAGCCGCGAACGTAGACCCCACCGTGCAGGACGATGATCTCTTCGTTCAGCGCCTGCGAGTGGTCGCTGAGATCCACGAAGCTGTCTTCGAAGGTCGCGCCGCCGTAGCGGAAGACGTGCGAGACACCGTCGGTCGACGTCTGGAACCCGACCAGGAGGCCGGAGTCGTTGATCGCCTGGATCGAGCTCGGCGATCCCAGCCCGAGGGTGCTCGCCATGTTGGTGATCGTTCCCGGTCCGTTCGCGCGCCAGGCGTCGTTCGACGACAGATCGGGCGGCGACGACCAGCCGACCGTCGTCCCGGACGAATTGATGTCGTAGGCGAAGCTCTGCGGACCGAACGTGCCCAGGTAGTCGACGGGCAGGTTCAGCACCAGCGGCGCCGGGTTCGCGGGCGCCTGGCAGCTGCCCGCGTGGCACGTCTCGCCCTGTGTGCACTGCTGGCCGTCGCTGCACACCGCGCCGTCCGGCTTCGGCGTCGGCTCGCTGCAGCCGAACCAGTAGTAGCAGGTCCCCGGGTTGTGACATGAGTCCGCCGTGCACGTGACCGGCTGGTCGCCGACGCACTTGCCCGCGCGACACACGTCTCCGTTCGTGCAGAGATCACCGTCGAAGCACGTCGTCCCGTCGGCGAACGCATCGTGCGAGCAGGGATCCGCCCCCGAGTAGTACGACGCGATCTCGGCGGAGGTCAGCACCCGGCGATAGAGCCGCACCTCGTCGACGGCGCCGTGGAAGTTGTTGATGCGATCGCTGCCCGTCCAGTACTGCGAGGTCATGCAGCCGACGGTGAAGAACGGGTCGATGTCGGTGACCTCCGTGGACGGAATGGGCCACGTGCTGACCAGCTTGCCGTTGAGGTACGTGAACATCGTCTGGTGGTCCCAGGTGACGGCGACCTGTTGCCAGTCGCTCGTCATTCCCCAGCCGCCGCCATAGCCCCAACCCGCGGGATTCAACGGGCGAATCGTGCCTGCGAGGCCCTGCGCGTAGTTATCGGGCACGCCCTCGTAGCACCACGATCCGATCGAGTAGTCCCAGCCCCGGCCCACCGCGGTGTTCACGTCGAGCGGCGAGTCGCACGTGTACTTGTCCGGTTTGATCCACGCCATCACGGTCAGGCCGCTGGCGCCCTGCATGCGCGCGTCGTCCCAGATCGGCACCGTCATGCACGACGTGCCGTCGAAACGCATCGCCGTTCCGAAGCGGCCGGGCGTTTCGACGGCGCCTTCGTTGTCGAGGTCGTGGCCGCCCGGCATCTCGTCCCTGCCGGTGCCGTCAAGCTTCCACCAGCCGATCAGGTCCTGGTTCGATAGCGCCCCGATGGGAACAGGTCCGCTGTTGCACGTGCCGCCCGTGTGGCACGTGTCGGGCGCTGCGCATGCGAACGCCGTCGCTCCGCCGCACGTTCCGTTCGTGCAGACGTCATTTGTCGTGCACACGTCGCCGTCGTCGCACGCCGTGTTGTCCGGCTGCTGCGTCGAAGAGCACGCGCCCGTAGCCGGATCGCGAACCGCCTTGTGGCAGGAGTCCGTCGGGCAGGGGTCGAGATTCGGGAGCTTGAGCTTGTACGCGCGGTAGACGCCGTTGTGGACGCCGTAGCCAACAACCTCGTGGTTGTCGTTGATGGCGTAACCCGCCTGCAACGTCCACCCGGACTGCGGATCGATCAGCGTGTTGAGGTCGATCGTCGTCCCCGTCGCGTCCGTGTAGACGACCGCCGCTTGCGGCCAGAACGGAATCGCGTCGTACACCGTACCGACGATCTCGTGCGAGGCGTTCGACTTCCCCGCGGTCATGATGTTCGGCGCGTCGGCGGCAAATGTGGACGGCATCGGCAACGCGTCGATCGAAGTCAGGTCGCCGGCCGGGCTCGTGTGCAGCCGAAACGCACGCCCATGCCCGCCGTACGTGCCCGATCCCAGGATCTCGCCGGGCTTGATCGAGCTGGGGCTGTTCAGGATCCAGTTGCTCCCGAGCGGCAACAGATCGTTGAGGAACTCCGGACCGCGGCCGTCGCTGTAGCGGACCGGTGTCCACGAACCGTTCAGCATCTGCACACCGATCACGGTGCCGTCGGGAGCGATCGCGACCCCGCTACCGCGATCGTCATGGTTGGGATCCAGGGCAGCCGGCAAGGTCTCCATCGCTCCCGTCCCCATCCGGAACATGCGCACGGCCTGAGCCGGGTAGTACGTCGTTCCGGTCACCGTTCCCGATGCGTTGATTCCAGCGGCGCGGCCTGCGTACGGGTTGCAGACGGGCTGCGTGTCGACGCGCGGGTCGAAGCGGCACGGCAGGAGCGCCCACGGGTCTTGCCCCGCGCTGACGGCCATCACGCCGCTGTCGTTGATGTCGACCGCGTAGCTCTGCGAGCCGGTCCAGGGCAGGTAGACCATCCCTTCGGATTCCGACCAGTGGAACCCCTTCGTTCCCGGCGTGCCGAGCTGATAAATACCCGCCTCCGGCGGGCCATCCGTGCCGACGATGACGCCGCTGTTGTTGATCGACGTCGCGTACGACCAGCCCAGCGTTGACCCGAGGTCGATGGCCGAGATGTACTTCGGCTGACCGGGATCGGTGCAGGCG
>DATMZL010001042.1:0-2155 GCA_035607075.1 Polyangia bacterium | reverse complement strand
TTGGGCACGAGGCCGGCCCAGGAGCGCAGGGCCCGGTCGCCGCGGAAGAGAGAGTCCGCGATCCGGCGCTTCCGAAAGCGGAGAAAATGTGACCTCAGGCGAGAGGACGCTGGCCCAGGCGAGCGATTCGCTTGTCGGCTTAGTCAAGCGCTGAGGAAGAGGGAAGGCCCGCCGGGGCGGGCCTTCCCTCGCCGCTCGATTGTGGCTGGTACTTGGGTTACTTGACGGTGAAGGGATCGGGGGGTGCGCTGGCAGTGACGATCGTGCCGCCGATGGTGACGGTGATCGAGACGCCGTTTGCTCCCTTCATCGCGTTTGTCGTTTTGAGGTTGAACTGGAATTGCTTCAGCGTGGTGCTGTAGGTCGGGCAGCCGGACACCGCTCCGGCGGGCTTGACCAGGATGATCGCGATCTTGCAGGTCGGCGACACGAGCGACTGTGCTTCGGTGTCGCTGATCGGATGGCCTGCCGCGTCCTGCAACTGGAACTTGATCGGCAGCGTGCTGCCCAAGTTGACGGTCGATTTCGGCAGCGGTGAGGTGAAGCCGCCGAACTTGTAGCCGACCGTGTAGTGAATGGTGCTGCTGTTGCTGTTGCCGGCGTTGTCGGTCGCAGTGCAGGTGACCGTGTGATCGCCGACACTGCTCGTGCTGATCGCGCCGCAACTCGAGGAGGCAACCCCCGAGCCGCCGGTGTCGGTCGCCCCGGGCGACGCAGTCACGCCTGGCTGGTTCAAAGCGATCGTGCCGGTCGACAGGGTCGGGGCGAGCTTTGGTTTGGTCGTGTCGATCTTGAACGACCTCGAGTCCGAGGACGAGTTGCCGGCGAGGTCCCGGCAAGACGACGACACCGTGACCGAGGAGCCGTCCCCGCTCGACGTGGTCGTCTGGGTGCAGTGGCTGGTGTCGATCCCGGAGCCGCCTCCGTCGGTCCAGTGCCAGGCGACCACGACGCTGGTCGTGTACCAGCCGTTGGTGCCAAGCGTTCCGGACACCTGCGGCGCGTCGGTCGGCGCGGTCGTGTCGACCGTCCAGGTGAACGTGGCCGGGAACTGTTGGACGTTGCCGGCGGCGTCGGTCGCGCGCACTTGGAAGGTGTGCGAGCCGTCAAGGAGCCCGCTGTAGAACGTCGAGTCGAGTGGACAGGATGCGAACGCGCTGTCGTCGAGCTTGCACTCGAACGACAGCTGGCTGTCGGTGGTGTGGTTGTCGATGCCGGTGTAGTGGAACTGCGCGAACGAGTCGTTGCTTGGATCGGACGGGTTGCCGTCGATGAACGTCTGCGGCGGGAGAAAATCGACCGTCCAGCTGTACGAGGCCGGCGTCGGGTCGACGTTGCCGGCGGCGTCGAGCGCGCGCACCTGGAAGGTGTGGCTGCCGTCGCTTAGGCCGTAGCTCTGCGCCGAGGTGCAGGGTGCGAATGAGGCGGCATCGAGCTTGCACTCGAAACTCGCCACGCCCGAACCGCCACTGCCGTCGTCGCCGCTGAAGCTGAACGACTGCGAGGCGTTGTTGTTCGGATCGGATGGGTGTGCCGTGATCGCCGTATTCGGCGGGGTTGCGTCGATCACCGTCGTCGGGTCGCTCGCCGAGTCGTTCGCCGTGTTTGTCTCACCGCCGCCCGAGACACTCGCGGTATTGGTGACGCTCTGCGCGTCGCTCGCGACGCTGACGGTAAGGGTGATCGCCGAGCTGTCTCCCGCGGCCAGCGCAGAACTGCGTGTACAGGTCATCACAGTACTCGTGGTGCCGAAGCAGCCCCAGACATTCGACGAGACGACCACGGCAGCGGCGAGTCCTGAAGGCAGCGTGTCCGTGACGGTGACGGTGCCGCTCGTGGGACCCGTACCCGAGTTGGTCACGGTGATCGTGTAATCGCCCCTCTGTCCCTGGGTGAAGTCGCCCGTATGAGTCTTCGTGATCGTCAGGTCAGGCGGTGGCTCGTTGTAGGTGATCGTCAGCGAGCCGTCGGTCTGCGTCGACGAGCCGCTGCTGACGTTGCCGCCGTCGGTGACTGTCATGTTCGTTGCCGACGGGTCTACGTAATCCGATCCGCCGCCGCCGCCACCACCGCCGTCGCTCCCGTTAAGACCACTGATGTCGACGAGCATCCCTGCGCCTCCGCCCGACCCGCCGTAGTAGCCGCCTCCGCCACC
>DATMZL010000293.1:0-5086 GCA_035607075.1 Polyangia bacterium | reverse complement strand
GCCGCTGACGACCGCCCGACCGAGCCCGGGCATCGCCGAAAGGTTCTGGAAACGGAGGTTGGTCAGGCCGCTGTTCGTCTGGAGCGCGTACCGGGACGTCGACCGGCCGGTGGCGAAGTCGTCCGAGTGGACGAGGACGAGGTTCCCGCCGACCGTGACCGCGTCGCCCGGGAGCGACGAGCCGTTCCCGACGACCACGCCCGAGAGCGCCCCGAGGGCGAGCAGGGTGGCCGCAGCGCGTTTGGCCCGCATAGAGCAGGCATCGGCGCCGAGTGAGGCACCACTTCACCCTCGAACGGGGGAACCCGAATGAGGGATCGTCGAAGAGGGGGCGGGAGGCCGCCGGGCCGGAGCCCGACGGCCTCCCGCTCCGCGCCTGCTATTCGCAGCTGATCGCTGCGTTCGTGGACGCGCCCGTGCCCGGGAACGTTGTGCACTTCGTGGGCGACGACGTCTTCGGGAGGACGATGTTGTCGGCCTTGTTGCCGCCGCTGACGTTCTTGACGTAGTTGGCGAGCTTGAACTCCGCGCCGACGTTCTCGTAGCTGGCATCGCCCGAGTTGGCGGTGTTGCTGACGTCGCTCGTCAGGATGTTCGGAGCTCCCGACGTACCGCCGCTCAGCTCGAAGCCGTTCGCCTTGTTCGCGCTGGCCTTGCTCTGGTTGACGTTGTTGCTGTTGCCGGGGCCGACATAGACGACACGGATGCCGTCGCCGCCGTTGCCGACGCCCTTGTCGCCGGCGACCGCCTTGGTGACGATGTTCGCTGCGCCGGAGACGTCGATGCCGTCGCCGCCGTTTGCGAGCGCGTCGGGCTCGGAGATCGTGTTCGAGTTGCCGACGACGTGGATGCCGTCGCCCGTGTTCCCCTTGCCCTTGTCACCTGCGTCCAGCTTCAGCAGCTGGTTGTTGTTGCCGTTGTTGACGTTGACGCCGTTGCCGCCGTTCGAGTACAGGTCGGTGTCGGTCATCGTGTTGTTGCTGCTCTGGATGTAGACACCGTCGCCCTTGTTGCCGACGGCCTCGCCGTTGTGGATGAGGTTGCCGCTGCCGGTGATCCAGTAGCCGACGCCGTTGTTGTTGTCGGCGTACACGTTCCGCAGCTCGCGGCCCGAGCCGTCGACCTCGACTCCGGCGATGGTGCTGCCGGAGCCGTGGACGTCCATCACGAAGATGTTGCCCGTCCCAGGCTGCCCCTGCTTGGGCGTGCTGTTGGCCGAGGACTGGATCCACTCGGTCGGCAGGCTCGGGGTGGGGTTGTTCAGCGTGTTGCTGCAGCCGATCAGCGCGAACGGCATCGAGTAGTTCTGGCTGATCGTGAACCGCTGGCTCGTGCTGCCGCCGAGCTGGCCCGTGTGGTCCTTGAGCACCTGGATGATCAGGTAGCCGTCGTTGTTGGTGTCCCCGACCGTGTCGATCGCGTTCTGGATCGAGTTGGCCGGAGCAGCGTCCGAGAGGTAGACGAACACGTCCGGGCCTTTGTTGCCCGGATACCGGCCGCTCGTCGGGTCGAGCACGGCCTGGACCGGCTGCTTCTCGCACCTGACCAGGCTGTTCGCGAAGTCCTTGCCCGTGGCGTCGGGGCCGACGGTCACGGCGATGCCGTATGGGGCTTCGTCGGGTTCGAAACAGGACGGGCCGCTGGTCGGCGCCGTCTGGGTCCAGCCGGTTTGGAGCACCTCGCAGACGATGTAGTCATCGTCGCCGACGGGTCCGAAGCTGTAGTTGCCGCTCGGATCGGTGATCGCATCGGAGCCGATCTGGTTGCCGCCGGTGTCGTACAGGCGGATGTGCCAGCCCGGCAGGCCGACGCCCTGGAGGGTGTCTTGGTGCTTGGTGCCCGAGATCGAGAAGGCCGCGGGCGGCTCGTTGTTGCCGAAGTTGTTGTCGGTGTCGTCGTCGCCGGCTGCGAGGACGATCGAATAACCGAAAGGTCCTGGCGTCGGGTTGTCCGCAGCCGAGTCGCCGCTGGTGCAGTCGGCCCCCGACGTCGGATAGGTCTGCTGCCAGCCCGGCTGCAGCTGCTCGCAGACGGTGTAGTTGCCGGCCGGAACGGTGAACGAATAGGTGCCCGAGGCGTCCGTCGTCGCCGTCTCGTGCCGCGCGTTGCCGTTGTAGTCGGTGCCGTACAGGTGGATGACCCAGCCGGGGAGCCCGGGCTCGCCGGGATCCTTGATGTGGTCGCCGTCCAGGTCGTTGAACTTCTGACCGCTCTTGAACGCCTTGTCGGTGTGCCCGCCGACCGCGTGCTCGAGATCGACATGCTGACCCTGGAAGTTGCCGTCGAAGGTTGCGGCCGGGAACGTGCCGCCGGAGCCGCCGAAATGGATGCCGCCGTAGGGTGTGAACACATCGCCGATCCAGTCCGAGTCACCAACCGCCCGGAACGCGTTCTCCAGATCGTTGCTGTGCACTTCGAACGTGAGGTCGAACGAGGTCAAGGTCAGCGGAAACACGTCGACCGAGCCGAAGTTGACGTCGTCGCAGACGAACACGTGGACGCCCTTGGCCGAGTTGATCTTCGCCCCGTTTGCCGTGTGGATCGACTGGAAGTAGTAGTTGCCGGGCGCGGTCAGGTTCAGCGTGAAGGTGCTGCCGAAAGCGAAATTGCCATACGTACCCGGCCCGAGGCTGCGCGTTTCGCCGTTGGCCCCCGAGTCATCCGCGCCGCCGGTCGGACAGGTGAACGAAGTCGCCGGCGGAAGCGTCGGCAACAGCACGGTGTCGTACGTCGCCACGGTGCCGATCGTCCCCGGGTTAACCAACGTCGCCCCGGTCGGCCCGATCAACGTGCCCGTGATCTCTCCACTGCTGCTCTGCAGGTCGACATTGCCGCCCGAGCGGGCGTCGCCGTTGATCTTCGAGGCGCCGTTCATGAAGATCGCATAGCCGACCCCGCCGAGGCCTTGTCCAGAGGGCGCATTGTGGTTCGCGCCGACCAGTCCGGTGACCTGCGAGGAGGCGCCGATGAACACGCCTTGCTCGCCATACACCACGTAATGGCTTATCGGCGGACTCGGCGGACTCGTAGTCGCCGCCATTGCGCCGCCAGGCGACAACACCGCACACGCGGTCGCGACCAGCGCGACCAGCCAGAACCACGAACTCCTCACCGCAGATCTCCCCTCTTTAGGTGCGCCCCGGAGGGCTGGCTTCTCTTGACCAGATCCCCCCGTGGACAGGCTCGGGCCGCCGGGGATATCCCGGGCGGCCTGGCCCGCAGTGCAGCCCGATCCCGACCACTACTAGTTGATGCACCCGGTCGGGAAGACGCTGTTCAGCGCTCCTGGAACCAGGACGTTGTTCGCCTTGTTCCCGGTGGCGTTGTAGTTCGTGATGCCCGACGGGCTGCTGTAGGCGCAGCCGCCGTTCTTCTGACCGGACGAGCCGCCGCTGATGTTGTTCTTCAGCTGCCAGCCGGTGCCGTTGGAGCTTCCGTTCTTGAACGCGAAGCCGTCGGCCTTGTTGCCCTGAGCGGTGTTCTGCTCGAGCTCGATCGGCGAGGCTGTCCCGTTGCCGGCGCCGACCAGGGTGAAGCCGTTGCGGCCGTTGCCCTTGTCGGAGTCGCCGGCGACGTTCTTGACCAGGACGTTCGGGTTGGCCGCCGTGCCGCCCTGGATCAGGAAGCCGTCGCGGTCGGGGTAGACCGAGCTCGCACCGTCCGCCATGGCGACGTTCTCGATCAGCTGGTTCCCGTAGCCCGAGACATTGAACCCGTCGCGGCCGTTGCCCTTGCCCTTGTCGCCGGACTGGTTCTTCGACAGGACGTTGCTGTTGCCGTTGACGGCGATGCCGTCGCGCCCGTTGGCGAAGACGTCGTTCTCGGCCAGTGCGATGCCGGCGATGTTGCCGTTGCCGGTGATGTTGATGCCGTCCTGGCCGTTGCCCTTGCCGGAGTCGCCGACGTCGTTCTTGTTGACCGTGTTCGTGTTGCCGTTGACGGTGATCCCGTTCCGGGTGTTCGCGTACACGTCGTTCTCGTTGATCGTGTTGCTGTTGCCGGTGACGCTGATGCCGTCCTGGGTGTTGCCGGCGCCGCTGTCGCCGACCTTGTTCTTGTTGAAAGAGCTGTTCGAGGTCGTGGCGATGATGCCGCCCTGGCCGTTGGAGGTGATCCGGTTGTCGTGGACGCTCTGGTTGCTGCCCGTGACCACGACACCGCCCTGGCCGTTGCCGGCGATCGAGTTCGCCCCGCTCACCTCGTTGCCGCTACCTCCGAGCTGAACACCGACCGTGTTGCTGTCGGCGCGGAAGCCCTTGATCAGCGTCCACTTGCCATTCGTCTTGACGGTCGCGACGTTGATGCCGGGCTTGCCGCCGTTGACGGTGATGTTCTGGATCTGGATGTCAGCGTCGCCGGCACCGGTGTTGCCGTCACCGGCTCCGGCACCGGACTGGATGTCGATCGTCGGGTTGCTGCCGCTCGCTGCCTTGACCTTGTGGCCGCAGCCGTTGATCAGCAGGTCCTTGCCGTTGTTGATCGCGACGTTCTCCGTCGTGTCGGCGTACATCGTGATCACGTTGTTGTCCGCGGCTGCGGTGACCGCTGCCTGGAGCGTGTTGAAGCGCCGCGTGCCGAGCGTCAGACCGGTCACGTTGCTCGGGTCGACGACCTTGTTCTCGAACATGCTCGAGCAGTCGACACCGTTCGGGATCCCGTCGCCGTCGGCGTCGGCCGGAGCCTTCGTGAAGGTGAAGGCAGAGCTGTAGGCGCTCTTGTTCGTGTAGGCGTCTGCGGACCGAACCCGCCAGCAGTACGTGCCATCGGCGAATGCCGTGGTGTAGGAAGTCCCGACGATGTCACTGACCGTCGTCGCGCCGACCGTGAAGTCACAGGTCGCGCCCTTGGTCACGTACTGCAGGTCGTACTTCGTCGCACCCGATGCGGACTCGCTCGACCATGTGAAGTTCGGGTTGCTGTTGATCGTGGAGCCGTCGGTGGGCGTGCTCAGGTCGGGAACATCCGGCGGGGTCGTATCGACGGTGAACTCGAACACGCTCGAGTAGGCGGAGGCGTTGCCGTGGGCGTCGACGGCGCGGACTTTCCAGCAGAAGGTCGCGTCGGCGAGGCCGCTCTTTGCCTGCGA
>DATMZL010000506.1:0-11079 GCA_035607075.1 Polyangia bacterium | reverse complement strand
TCGACGAAGGTCGCGCACCTCACGGCGCTGGTCTCGGGCCACGCCGACAAGGCGAAGCGGGTCGCCGCCGCCGAGGGCGTGCCCGAGCGCAACATCTACAGCTACGAGACGTTCGACCGCATCGCCGACAACCCCGACGTCGACGTCGTGTACGTGGTGCTGCCGAACTCGATGCACGCCGAGTACAGCATCCGCGCCGCGCGCGCCGGGAAGCACGTCTACTGCGAGAAGCCGATGGCGGTCACGCCCGCCGAGTGCGAGCAGATGATCGCGGCCGCCCGGAAGGCGGGGCGCCAGCTGGGCATCGGCTACCGGCTGCACTTCGAACCCTACAACCTCGAGCTCTGCCGCATCGCCCGCGCACGCGAGCTGGGCGCACTGAAGTTCATCGCCGCGACGGCAGGCACGATCCCCGTCGAGCCGAAGCAGTGGCGCCTCGACAAGAAGCTCGCCGGCGGCGGCTCGATGGTCGACATCGGCATCTACGCGCTGCAGGCCGTTCGTTACGTCACCGGCGAAGAGCCGGCGTCGGTGTCGGCGCGCGCGACGATCACCGACCACGCGAAGTTCAAGGACATCGACGAGACGCTGGCGTTCTCGATGACGTTCCCGAGCGGCGTCCTCGCGTCGTGCGTCAGCACCTACGCGGCGCACGTCAGCCGCGTCGACGTCGCCGCCGACGGCGGCCACTTCGGCCTCGAGCCCGCGCTCTACTATCACGGCATCAAGGGCTTCCGCAGCGACGGCAAGCCGTTTGCCTTCGCCGACGTCGATCAGTTCGCCGCCGAGATGGACGACTTCGCCGCCTGCGTGCGCGACGGAAAACCGACGCGCGTCCCCGGCGAGGAAGGCCTGCGCGACGTTCGCATCATCGACGCCCTCTACCGCTCCGCTGCGTCCGGCCGCGACGTGAAGCTGGGCTGAAAAATGGCCTCAGACTTCAGGCCTTTCACCGCGGGGACGTCAGGTCAGGCGCGTCCGAGTCGGCGAACGCGGGCAGTTCGGGGATGCCGAGCAACGACGCCGCCGTGCGCGCGAAGGTGATGAACGACGTCGGCGCGGTTCGCGTCGCGCCGGCGGGGACGCGCCCGGGCGCGCGCACGAGCAGCGGGACGGCGCGGTCATAAAGGTAGGGCGAGCCGTGGTTGGTGCCCTTCCCCGCCGCGAGATCCGGATCGAAGGAAGTTCCCGGCGCCTGCACCAGATAGAAGTCACCCGCTTGATCGGGGCGCATCGTCCGGCAGGTCAGCGCCGCCAGTGAATCGTCCGACGGCGGCGGGCAGGTCGCGGGCGTCGCCCGCACGTCGACGACCTGCGCCAGCTCGCCGGCCTTGAACAGCGCCTCGATCCGGTGCTGCAGATCCGCGCGCTCACCCGCGGGCAACGCCTTCCCGCGCGCGGTCAGATAGACGAACGGATCGACGACGCCCGCGACCAGCGCGCGCGACTCGTCGAGCCGGCGCGCGATGTCGCCCGCGTCGAGGCGGCTGCCGCGCCCGCACGCCCGCTGCCAGTAGTCGCCGCCCGCGCCGCGACGGCACCAGGGCGCCTTGCCCGCGCGCGAGATCTCCGGCAACGGACTGCTGCCGTGGTCGCCGGTGAGCATGACCGCGTAGCCCGCCGGCCCGACCAGCGCGTCCAGCGCCGCGAACAGCTCGGCGAGGCCGCGGTCGAGGCGGCGCAGCTCGTCCCACGACTCCCAGCTTCCCGGACCGAACACGTGGTTCACATAGTCATGCGATGACAGCGACACCGCGATCCAAACGGGACGGCCCGCCGCGGTTTCCGATGCGTGCGTCGCGGCCGCGCGCGCCAGCTCCAGCAGCAGACGATCGCCCGCGGGCGTCGCGCGCATCGCTTTCGCCGACGTCGCGCGGTGCGGGAACGTCGTGCCCATGCCGAGGTAGTCGCCCTCGCCGTCCTGATCGTCGCTGGTCACCGATTGGGCGGCGAGCCAGCCGGCGTCGAGGGGCTCCCACGCGGGCGCAAACGCGCGCTCGACCGCCGCGTGATCCGCGAACGGCACCACCCATGCCGGCACCGTGTTCGCGAACGCCGTCGACGTCACCAGCGTGCCGCCCTCCGTGTCCAGCCACAGGACCACCTTGGGGTGGCGGCCGCCCCCGAACAGCGCGCCCCGATCCTTGAGCGAGAAGCTGTAGACCTCCGCGCCCGGACGCGCGGCGACCAGCGCGTCCGCCAGCGTGTCGACCCGCAGCGCGGCCAGCGAGCTGGCCTTCTTATCGATGGGCCCGGGACCGCCCGCCGGGACCATACGCGTGCTCGGGTCGAGCAACGCCGACGCCTTCTTGCCTTCGGCGCCGAGGACGTCGTTGGAAACGATCCCGTTCGTGCGCGGCACCGCGCCCGTGAACAGCGCGGCGTGGCCCGGCGCAGTCTCCGTGTTCGAATGCGCGAAGCGCATCTCGCGGACGTACAGCCCCTCGCGCTGCAGCCGCGCGAAGCCGCCGTCGGAAGGAAGCGCCGCCCAGCGCTCGTCTGCCATCCACGCGGCGAGCTGATCCACGACGATCGTCACAAGCCAGGGCGGCGTGCCCCCGGCGCTGCCGGGCGTCGACGGCGCAGCGGTCGGCCGGCAGCCGATCGCCGCCGCGATCAGGAACGCGTACGCCGGGAAGCGTTTGCCCATTCTCATCGCGCCTCGCCGCGCATTCTACGACTGTCCCCGTCCCTGTCGGGTAGGATGGCGCCGCCGTCACGGAGTTGCGACATGGCCGTTCGTTCGCCAGCCCGCTCGTTCGTCGCTGCCGCCACCGCCAGCCTGGCGCTCACGGTGGGATGCGGGCGGCTTGCCCTCGAGCTGGGGCCCGACGCCGGCGCGCCGCTGGACATCTCGACATTCCAGCTGCTGGGCGCCCCGCTGATCTTCGCGCCGACCAGCGACGGCTTCGGCGTCAACGTCGTGCTGCGCGCCGGGGATCCCAGGCAGCTTCAGGCCCGCGTCCGCGACGAGACGCAGGCCGCCTGGATCGCCGCCGGCCACAGCAAATCGCCGGCAAGCGACATCGCGCAGTGGTCGGTGTCCGGCCTCCCCCCCGGACGCCGTTACATCTATGAGATCTGCTTGCAGCAAAACGATCCGCTGGCGTGCGACGGAAGGCTTTACGCGGGCAGCGCCGTCACCGTGCGCCCGGCCGGCGCGCCATTCACGTTCGCCATCATGACCGACCAGCACATCGAGCCGCGTGATCCGGTGCCGCTCGGTTCGACAATCATCGACGACCTCTGGGCGCCGATGGAGAAGACGCTGCTCGACGTGACGGCCGACGTCGCCGCCAGCCACGCGGACTTCGTCCTGAGCATGGGCGACATGCTCGACTACCACGTGTTCGGCTTCAACGCGCCGCCGCCGGACAGCGCGTGGGCGCGGCTCGCGTACCTGAACTTTCGCCGCGTGATGGGCGAGACGCTGGGCAGCGCCGCGCATTTTCCGGTGATCGGCAACTGGGACGGCGAGAGCGGCTGCAACACCGCCGTCGAGATCGAACGGTCGCGCAGCCAGCGACTGCTTTACATGCCCGGCCCGCGCGCCGCCACGTACGCCGAGGGCGGCAGCGCGAACGGCGACTACTACGCGTTCACCTGGGGCGACGCGCTGTTCGTCGTGCTGAACGTCATGACGTACACGCCGACGTGTCACCTGCTGGGCCTGAATCCCGGCGCCGCGGACGACTGGACTCTGGGCGCGACGCAGCTCGCGTGGCTCGAGACCACGCTGGCGCACTCGAAGGCGCGCTGGAAGTTCACGTTCATCCACCACGCCGTCGGCGGAAACGCCGGCAACGAGTTCGACACCGCTTACGGCCGCGGGGGCGGGCGCGCGGCGTACGTCGGCGAGCAAGCGACCGTGCACGACATGCTGCGGCGCTACGGCGTGCAGATCTTCTTCTACGGACACGACCACGTCTTCACGGACATGGTCGTGGACGGCGTCCACTACACGCTGCCGGGAAGCGCGGGCGCGCCGTGGAAGTTCGACGCGACCGAGACCGGCTACGACGAGTACTGGCCCGATTCCGGATATGGTCGAGTCAACGTCAGCGCCGATCGCGTCACAGTCGATTTCGTTGCGATGGGTGGCAACGTTCTCTCGACCTATTCACTTCCGTGAGCCGGTTTTCGCGTCACGCGGAAACTGCGCGTAGGAAAATGTGTGACCCAAAGCGGGATAAAACCGCTACTGTTCCAAAGACGGATCTGACCCTTCACTCGCGGGAATTCATAAGGGTTTTTGCCCGAACGCGGCACGATTGACGTTGGCATCACAATGACAATCCGCCTAGCATCCGGGCTCATACGGCCGTCCCTCAACGGCTCTTAGGCAAGAAAAAGGAGAGGCCCCATGCGTCCTTCATCGAATCGGGAACCCTCGAAGGGTTCCCGAACCCTCCCACGATGGTACGCGGCGAGCAAAGCTCGCCGACTCCCCACGCGAGTCTCGACTGCGGTCGCAGTTTCCGGCTGTCTCGCGCTGGCTGTTTGTATCGGCGCAACAGGTTGTGCTCCAGCAAGCGGAGGTGATCCGGGAACGGGCGGCAGCAACTCGACGATGGGCGGCGCGGGCATGACGGGCAACGCGGGCACGATGGGCAGCGCGGGCACGACGGGCAGCGCCGGCAACGGGCCGGGCGACGCCGGAACGACTGGCATGGCCGGCGATAGCGGAGCGGCGGGAACCGGGGGCTCGGTCTCGACGGCCGGCACGACCGGCAGCGCGGGCCGCGGCGGAACGACCGGCATGGCCGGCAACGGCAACGCAGGCCGCGGCGGAACGACCGGCATGGCGGGAACGACCGGCATGGCCGGCACCACCGGCTCGGGCGGCTCGGCGAGCTGCACGTTCACGCAGTCGTCGGCGCTCAGCACGATGATCTCGACGGTCGGCATCGTCACGTGGTCGACGACGCTCGCGAACGCGACGACGGCGAAGATCGACTTCGGCCTCACGACCTCTTACGGCATGACCGCGCCGATCGACGCCGTCACGTCGAGCAACCGAACGCTGCTGCTCGGCATGAAGGCCTCGAAGATGTACCACTACCGCATCACCGCGACGAGCAGCGGCGGCTCCTGCCAGAGCGGCGACTACACGATCATGACCGGCGCGCTGAAGTCGGGCCTGATGAAGCCGACGCTGGCGCCGACGACGGCGACCGGGCTGACCGGCGGCTTCCTCATCACCGGCCAGTACCTCCAGACGTCGGGCGCGGGCGCGACCGCGTACATCCTCGACGCCGACGGCGACTACGTCTGGTGGTTCGGCATCGGCCGCGACGTGACCGGCGCGCGCATGAGCTACGACGGGACGCACATGTGGATCAACGCGGCCAACGTCCCCGACACGCAGGGCGCGGCCGTGCACCGCGTGACGATGGACGGGATGATGGACGAGAACCTGACCACCCAGTTCACCGGGATGAACCACCAGCTCACCGTGCTTCCCGACGAGACCGTCGCGTTCTACGCGTATGGATCGAACGGCTGCGACGACCTCAAGGAGCGTTCGCCCAGCGGCACCGTGAAGACGGTCGTGAACTCGAAGACCGCCCTCAAGATCTCGGACACCATGTGCCACCTGAACACCGTCCAGTACTCGAAGGACGACGATTCGCTGGTGTTCTCGAACCTGCAGAGCAGCCAGATCGCGAAGGTCAAGCGCTCCGACGGGTCGACGACCTGGATCCTCAACGGCAGCACCGCGACGATCACGGGCATCAGCTGGACGGGCGGCAACCACGGCATCCACCTGCTGGGCGTCGATCACCTGCTGATCTTCAACAACAACAACGGCGGTTCCAACGGCGGCGGCTCGAACGTGTTCGAGTTCATGCTGAACCTGACCGCGAAGACCGGGACGAAGGTCTGGACGTACACCGCCAACCCGATCCAGCCGAACATGATCATGGGCGACATCCAGCGCATGCCGAACGGCAACACGATCGTCGGCTACTCGACGCGCGGCGTGCTCCACGAGGTGAACGCGTCCGGGACGGTGCTCCAGACCTGGACCTTCGGGAATTCGTTCGGCTACATCGAGAAGCGCGCCTCGTTGTACGGTCCCCCGCCGAAGTAACATCGCGTCGCGATCCGGCAGTAGTAATTTGAACGCCGTCCACAAGCGAGGTCACTCGAGATGACGAACCGAATCGTAATTTCCGCTGTCTTATCCTTGCCGTTGTTCGCGGTCGCCTGCGGGAGCAAGGACAGCACCCCGCAACCGTCGATGTGCTACAGCGCGAACCTGGTCGCGAATGAGGCCAACAACTACCAGTTCTCGAGCACGATCACGCTGCCGCCCGTCACCGTGAAGTCGATGACCAACCTGCAGTTCCAGTGGGGCGACGTCACCCACGACTTCTTGAAGCACCAGCTGAACGCGGCGAGCGATCTAAACCTGATCTCGACGATGATGTTTCTGATCCCGCTCTCCGAGGTGGAGAAGAAGCTGAATGACGACTCGCTGGTGCAAGGCGACCTTTACACCAGCGTGCCGGCGAGCTGGCCGGCGCCCGGCGGCACGACCGGGGGCATGACCTCGGCGATGCTGTATGACTTCCAGCTGAACGGCACGCCGCTGACGACGGACGAGTACAACCACTACTTCGACCCGGCGTCGTTCCCCGCGTCGAGCTACTCGTATGTCCTCGCGGCAGCCACGGGCACGGAATTGGGCAAGGGATACCGGATGCTGCAGTCGTTCAACCTGGATCCTGCGTCGTCGAACACGACGGTCAAGCTGACGGACGACTCCACCAAGATGACGTTCAGCGTGAACCTGCACAGCCTCACGATCACGGGCGTCCCGGCCGGGACCGCCGGCCTGTCGATCGACTGGACCGACATGGTGACGCGTATGGCGAAGAACGCCGTCGGGACGACGTTCAAGGACGCGTACATCACGAGCGCGGTCGTCGGGCACTACAAGGAGACGCCGGCGGAGCTGGAGACGAAGTTCCTCGACCTCGACCGCATCGCGATGGAGTACTACCGCGCGGACATCGACGCGCCGCCGTTCAACTTCACGACGCTGAAGGAAGAGAAGACGGGCGCGGACTTCCCGGGCATCAACGACCAGGGCACCTGGCTGGTCGGGTTGATCTGCGGCAACTGCCGCAACCCCGCGCCCTGGTACATGACGATCCTGAAGCCCTGTACCATGTAGCGAATGCGCCGGGCGGTCGCCCTGATCCTCAGCCTCGCCGCCTGCGCACACGCTTCGACGAAGAAGGACCCGAGCACCGCCGTTTCCCCAGGCGGCGGTGACACGCGTGACACGTCGCTAGCGGACGCGGCGGCCGAGCGCGACATCGATCGCGTGCGCCTTTTGCTCGACAAAGGTGCTGACCTCGACGCGCGCCGGCCCGACGGAACCACCGCGCTGCACTGGGCGGTTTTCGCGGACTCACCGACCGAGATTCACGATTACTTCGACGGGATGGGCCAGCCCCACGACACGTACTGGACGCCGAAGCCGGACGCGCCGATGGTCGCGCTGCTGATCGCGCACGGCGCGCCGGTCGACCTGGTGGACGCCGCGGGCGAAAGCCCGCTCCATCGCGCGGTGATCTTCGCCGCGCTCCCGGCGGCGCGCGCGTTGTTGGCGGCGGGCGCCAACCCGATGCTGCGCGACCGGAAGGGGCGGACGCCGCTGGACGTCGCGCGCGAGCGCGCGGCGCGGCCCGACGACTGGACGCCGTACGTCCCTAGCGAACGGCAGCAGATCCTGCAGCTGCTCGAACGCGCGGTCGCGCCGCCCGAATGCGCGGCCGACGCGGACTGCACGATCGCGAGCGCGCCGCGCAGCTGCGATTCGCCGTGCGGCGGCTGCCCGACCGCGGTCCCCCGGCGTCGCGACAGCGCCCCCGCAAAGCCCCGCGGCCAGAGCCTGAGCGAAATGCAGCTGTTCTGTCCGGACGCGCTGCAAGCGACCTGCTCGCCCTGCCCGCCTCCGCCGGAGCTCGGGAAGGCCCGCTGCGTGGCGGGCCGCTGCCAGTAGCGTTGTGAGGGGCGGTCCCGTCAGAAAAGTTCGCAGGGTTGGCGGGCCGGGTTTTCGTCGCCAGCATCGGGGATGTAGGAAGGTGGCGAAGTGCCACCTGGAGCGGGAGGTGTCTCATGGTGAGGAAGCTGATCCGGTTCGGTCTCGCGAGCGCGGTTTCGTTCGGCATCAGCACGGCCGCGCCGGTCGTGCTGGCGGATAACCCGGTGACAGGCGCCGCCGACAAAGCGGCGGAGCAAGGCGAGAACGCTGCCAACAAGGCTGGCGACACCGCGAGCGACACCGCCAACAAGGCGGCTGACACGGGGGAGAACGCGGCCAACAAGGCCTCCGACACGACCAAGAGCGCGGCCGACAAAGCGAGCGACACGGCCAAGAGCGCGGGCGAGTCGACCGAGGACGCCGCCAAGAAGGCCGGCCAGAAGAGCGAGGACGCCGCCAAGCAGGGCGCGGACTCGACCAAGGACGCGGCGAAGAAGGCCGGCGACAAGGGCAACGATATGTACAACGACGCGAAGGGCGCGGTTCGTCCGGCTGACTAGCGCGCGGGTCGAGGGGCCGCAGGAAGCGCAGACCCCTCACCCTAACCCTCTCCCCGCTCCGCGGGGCGAGGGGACCAGATCCGATCCGTTCGCCCCGAAATCCGATCCCCTCGCCCCGAAATCCGATCCCCTCGCCCCGCGAAGCGGGGGAGGGTTAGGGTGAGGGGTCTGCCCGCTAGCGGCGTCGCAAGAAGCGCGGCTTCACGGCCAGGATCACCGCCGGCAGAAACGCGACGGTCGCGGCGCTGCTGGTGACCATCGTCAGGGCCACGAGCACGCCGAGCAACACGTGCACCTTGAATAGCGAGAGCGCGAGGCATAGATAACCGCCCGCGACGGCGCTCGCGACGTACGCGATCGCTTTGCCTGACGTGGTCAGCGCGGTCGCGGTCGCCAGACGCAGATCGCCCGTGCGCTCGAACTCCTCGCGCACGCGGAACAGGAAGTAGACGGCGTAGTCGGCGCCGATACCGATCGCCATCGCCGAGATCGCCGCCGTCCCCATCGACAGCAGGATTCCGGTCCACCCCATCAAGCCCAGGTTGACCAGCGCCGCGGTCGCCAGCGGCAGCAGCACCAGCACGCCGCCCGCCACGGATCGCAGCAAGAATGACGCGATCACCAGCACCAGCAACGAGATCTGGATCAGGTTGCGGGTCTTGCCGTGGACCATCGTCTCGTTGAGCGCGATGGCGTTGGTGACGCCGCCGCCGATGCGCGCCTTCACGGCGCCCGACTGCGGGAACAGCCTATCGGCTTCGGACTGGGCCGCGTCAGCCATTGCCTTCATCGCGCGGAAGTCATCGGTCCTGATGTACGCCGTGATGACGGCATTCTGGAAGTCATGATCGACGAAGTGCGCCAGGTCCTCTTCCTCGCCGCCCATCGCGTAGAGCAGCAGGTACTGCGCGACGCCTTGGGTCGTGTCGGGCAGCTTGCCGCCGCCTGAGCGGTCGATCACGAGGCTCATCTGTCGCAATAGATCGGTGATCGACACGACCTTGCCGACGGGCAGCGGCTGATGAGAGATGAATGACCCCAGCTCGTCCATCCGGCGCAACACGTCGGGCTGCTTGATCGCGTCGGGCTTGTCACCTTCGATCAGCACCTGGATCACGCGCGTTCCGGCCAGCCGCCCATCGGCCATCCGGAAGCCATGCACGGGAGCGTTACGCTCGAAGAACTGCGCGCCCAGCGTGTTGCCCGCCTTCAGGCGCGCGAGACCGCCCAGCGCGACCACGATGATGACCGCGAACACCCAAATGATCGGGCGTTCCCGGCCGGCGCGCACGGTGCTCGCCAGCTTCTCGAGGATGGGATCGAAGTACTCCTCGCGTTTCTCACGATCCGTCTGCTCCTGCGACGGCGGCTTCATGAGCACGCGGATCGCCGGGATGAACGTCATCTCGACGGTCAGCGCGGCGGCGATGCCGAACGCCGTGCAGAGGCCGAAGTTCTTGATCGTCTCCAGCTCGAATGTCGCCAGCGACGCGAAGCTGAGGGCCGCGATCGTCCCGGCCGCCAGCATCACGACGCCGACCTTGACGGTCGCCTCGATGACGGCGAGGCGGTTGTGCTCCGTGCTGGGCAGCTCCGGCCGCGTGACGCGCGCGCGGCCGTACTCCTCGTAATAACGCTTGAGGATCTGGACCGAGTGCCCGGCGCCGATCGCGAGCAGCAGGATCGGCGTCATGATGTTCCAGGGATCCATGGGCGCTCCGATCAGGCCCATCAACCCGAGCGCCCAGACGACGCCCATGATCGCCGTGACCAGTGGGACGATCATCCCCTGCAGCGTGCGGAACGCGCGGTAGTGGAGATAGCCGATCATCGCCAGCGCCAGAACGAACAGCAGAGCGACGCGGCGCGTGTAGATCATCAGCCAGTGCGTGATTGTCGGCGCGCCTGCCGGAAGGATCTCCAGGCCCGGCACGCGCTCGGGCGCGACGATCGCTTCCAGCGCCGGAGCCAGCTTTCGCGGCCCCCCCGCCTTCTCGAAGTCCTCGAAGTCGACCAGCACGGCGGTCGAGCGCCCGTCGTCGCTGACGAACAGGCTGGTCAGGAACGAGTTCGCCGCCACGCGCTCGCGGAACGCCGCGACCTCGGCGTCATTGGACGGCACCTTCGGCGCCAGCGGCGTGATCTCCAGCGCGTCGTCGGTGCTGTGGACATCCTTGACCCGAGGCGACATCAGCGACAGCACGCTGCCTGGTTTCACGCCGGGGATCTTCTCCAGCGCGTCGGTCACCCGCTTGACCTTGGCCAGCGTGGCGGGCGTGTAGATCGTGCCCGACTCGGAATAGAAGCCGACCACGGTCATGTACTTGCCGCCGAACAGCTTCTCGATCCGCTTGCCGACGACGACGTATGCGTGCCCGGGCGGGAGCTGCTGGTCGATGTCCAAGTGCATCTGCAGCCGCTTGATGAAGAACCCGAGCACCAGCGTGACCATCACGACCGCGACGATCACGGCCTTGGGGCGGCCGACGACCGCGGTGACGTACCGGCGCAACATCTTCT
>DATMZL010000245.1:0-7232 GCA_035607075.1 Polyangia bacterium | reverse complement strand
CCACCCGTTCAGCCGGCCGGTGGCGGCGGTCGTGCTCGACCACCACGACGGCGCAGTTGCTGAGGATGTCCAGGCCGCACAGCTCCGCCAGCAGCCCCTCGGTCTCCTTCACGTAGGGAGGATCCAGGAACACCCACGAGAACGGGCCGAACTGGTCGGTCTGGGCGGCCAGCCGCCGCAGGGCCGCGCGCACGTCGGTGCCGACCACCTCGGCCCGGTCGTCCATCCGGGTCTCGCGCAGGTTGCGGCGCAGGGCCGACAGCGCGGAGCCGTCCCGCTCGACGAACACCGCCTGAGGCGCCCCGCGCGACAGCGCTTCCATGCCCAGCGCGCCCGTCCCGGCGTAAAGGTCCAGCACCGGTCCAGCCGGCGGACCCAGGATGTTGAACAGAGCCTCGCGAACGCGGGAGGCCGTGGGACGCGTCCGTGCGCCGCGTGGCGCGATGAGACGCCGGCCTCGATCCAGCCCGCCGGTCAGTCGCATGAGGGGACGTTCCTACCGCGCCCGCAGAACGGGGTCAAATGAAGGTTCGGACCCCTCAGGCCGACGACGCGATTGCGAAGCCCAACCGGTCGACGCGGCGTGGCTAACCCGCAACGGGCTGTCGGTCGCGCTCGGTACCAAAGGAAATTTCGGTCGAAATATCGGTGAAGTCCGGGCCGGAAACGCAACCCGGCCGTGCGCACATTGATGATAGACTCGCCGGACCCCATGTCGCGCATTGGCGCCTTTTTCGACGTCGATAGGACGATTGTTTCGTGCAACACGGGGCGCCTTTTCCTGCGCGACCTGCGGCGGCGCGGCGAGATCTCCTTCTTTCGAATGCTGCGGGCGCTCGGCTGGATGGCCAAGTACCACCTGTCCTTGATTGACCTTCAGTGGGTGGCCACCCGCCTCGCGGGCGAGATGGCGGGCAAGCTGGAGCGCGAGTTCGCGGAGACCTGCCGCCGCTGGGTGGAAAAGGATGTGCTGCCCCTGGTCGTGCCGGGCGCGCGCGACAAGATCGAAAGGCACCGCGCCGAAGGCCACGTCCTCGCGATTCTTTCCACGTCGCCCAACTACGTGACCGAGCCGCTCGCCGAGACGCTGGGCATCGACGAGGTGATGTCCACGCGGTTCGAGGTCGACGGGGGCCATTTCACGGGACGCCTGCTAGGCCCGGCCTGCGTCGGCAAGGGCAAGGTCCATTGGGCCGAGGACCTCGGCGTGCGCCGCGAGCTCGATCTCAGCCAGAGCTGGTTCTACACGGATTCGTACACCGACATGCCGATGCTCGAGCGGGTCGGCAACCAGGTCGTGGTCAACCCCGACCCGCGGCTCCGCCGGATCGCGAAGCGCCGCGGCTGGCCCGTCCAGGACTGGCGGCAGGCCATGGGTGCCGGCGGCGAGGTGCGCGCGTGAGCGTCTACTCCGCGCCCTGGTACACGCCGGCGGTCCAGCGGCTGCTGGACCTGTCGCTGGAAGAAGACGTCGGCCGCGGCGACGTGACCACGTCGTCGGTCATCGACGAGACGCAGGAGGGCGAGGCCGAGATCATCGCGCGCGAGCGCGCTGTCGTGGCCGGCCTGGGCGTCGTCGAGGCGGTGTTCACGCGCTTCGACTGGCGCACGCGCGTGCGCATGAAGGTCTCCGACGGCGATCCCATCGCCGCGGGCGGCGTTGTCGCGACCGTGCGCGGTCCGGCGGCGGCGCTGCTGGCGGGGGAACGAACGGCGCTGAACTTCCTCTCGCACCTGTCCGGGATCGCGACGCTGACCCAGGCGTTCGTGGCGGCGGCCGAGGGCGCGAAGGTGCGCGTCACCGACACGCGCAAGACGACGCCCGGACTGCGCGCGCTGGAGAAGTACGCGGTCCGCGTGGGCGGCGGCGCCAGCCACCGGTCCGACCTGGCGTCGGGCATCTTGCTGAAGGACAACCACGTCGCGCTGGTGGGGTCGGTGCGCGAGGCGGTCCGGCGCGCGCGCACGAACGCGCCGCACGTGCTGCGCGTGGTCGTCGAGGTCGACACGCTGGCGCAGCTGGACGAAGCGCTGGAGGCGGGCGCGGAAGGCGTGCTGCTCGACAACTTCCAGGTGCGCGACCTGGCCGAGGCGGTGAAGCGCGTGCGCGAGCGGCGCCCGCAGGTCGTCGTCGAGGCGTCGGGCGGCGTCACACTGGATCGCATCCACGAGATCAGCAAGACCGGCGTCGACGTCGTGTCGATCGGATCGATCACGCATTCGGCGCGCGCGGTCGACTTCTCCTGCGAGATCCGCCCGACCGACGCCGTCCGCGACTCGTAACGGTCGCCGCAGGGCGGACGCAGTATCATCGCGCGCATGCGTTTGCTTTACCGTCTCTTGCCGATCGCCGCGGCGGTGGCCGTCGGCTGTAGCGGCCGCACCATCGACGATGCGCCCGTCACGCGCGCGGCGCTGACCACCACGCTCGCGACCGACACGGACACCTTCATCAACAGCAGCTTCCCCGACAACAACAACGGCGCGAGCCCGTCGATCTACACCGGTCGCAACGGTCAGCAGGGGTTGATGCGAGGCCTCGTCCGCTTCGCGTTGCCGTCGGGCCTCCAGGGGCGGGTGCTGGTGAGTCGCGCCCGGCTGACGCTGATCACACGCGGGACGGGCGCGACGGAAGACGTGCCTCCGACGGCGGCGACGCTGTCGCTGCAAGCCCTGACGACCAGCTGGAGCGAGGGCGTCGGCTCCGGAAACGCGATGACCATGTTCACCGTCGGTCAGGCCTGCGGCTCGACGGGAGCGACGTGGAATCAGCCGAATTGTGTCGGGGGAACGGCGTGGGGCGGCGGCGCCGTCGCGAACGCCGTCAGCGGCACCGCGGACGTCCCGGCGATGCTCGAAGCGAGCGTGACGTGGGACTCCGCCAGCGGCGGCGTCGGCATGATCGCGGACGTGCAGAACTGGAGCGACGACCCCGACAACAACCACGGCTGGCGTCTGACGAGCAGCACCGAAGGCTCGCTCGGCGCGCAGAAGTTCTATTCGTCCGAGGAAGCCGGCGGGAAGGGCCCGAGCCTGCTCGTCGACTATTCGTGCAAGGCCGCGTTCCTGGCGGCGGGCAACCTGTGCACGACGTGCACGTCGGCCGCGAGCGCCGCGTGCGCCGGCGGTGCGACAGCGGCCGGCAACGTGTGCGTCGATCCCGGCCCGCCCGCGACGACGTACTCCTGCATCTGCAACGCGCCTGGCTACGTCAGCAGGGGCACGGCGTGCGTCGCGGTCGCGCCCGACGGCGGCGACACGGACGGGGGTGACGCTGCGGGCGTGGGAGGGAGCGGCGGCGCGAGCGGCGCGGCCGGCGCGGCAGGTAGCAGCGGCGGCACGGGCGGTGCGACCGGCGGCGGAGGCGGCGCAGGAAGCGGCGGCAGCAACGGCGGGGGCGGCGCAGGCGGAGGCATTGGCGGTGGCGGCGCCCGCGGCGGCAATGCGGGCGGAACCGGAGGCGCATCCGGCGGTGGCGGAACCGGCGGTGCAACCGCCGGCGCGGGCGGCGGCGGCACGACCGGCGCGGGCGGTGCAACGGCGGGCGCGGCCGGTGCGACGGCGGGCGCGGCCGGCGGCGCGGGCGGTGCGACGGCGGGCGCTGGCGGTGCTGCCGGGCGCGGCGGCGGCGGCGGGATGGCGGGACGCGGTGGTAGCGCGGGCTCCGCGGGGACGACGGGCCGCGGCGGCACCGGCGGAACCGGGACTGCGGGCACGACGGGAAGCGGCGGCGGCGACTCCGGCTGCTCGTGCGCGGTGGCCGCGCGCGACCGGACACCGCATTCGTTCGCCGTATTGCTTGCTGTCGCGGGCGTCGCGCTGCGCATCAGGCGCCGTCGCGCGTAGCGAGATCTTCGCCTCGGCCCCGAAAGGGGCCGCGGTGAAGACGGCCCCTCACCCTAACCCTCTCCCCGCTGCGCGGGGCGAGGGGACCTGAGCTTCGCGGGGCGAGGGCAAGACGGCTCCGGGATGCCTTTCGTGTGACGAGTCCTTAAACGTCCAGAAAGAACCGGGACGGCGGTGTAAGCTCCCGCCGAAAAATGGTCGCCGACCCGTCGCTGCTGCTCACCGCCGACCGCGTCGCCGCGGCGCTCGGTACGCGCTGGCTGGGACGCACGCTCGAAACGCACGCCGCGTGCGCATCGACAAGCGACCTGGCCGCCGAGCGCGCGCGGGCGGGTGCGCCCGCCGGCGTCGTGATCGCCGCCGACGAGCAGACGGCCGGACGCGGGCGCCTCGGCCGCAGCTGGCACTCGCCCGCCGGCGAGAACCTGTACGTTTCGTTGCTGCTGCGGCCCGCGCGTCCCGCCGCCGAGATTCCGCCGCTGACGTTGCTCGCGGGCGCCGCCGTCGCGCGCGCGATCGCGCCGCTCGGCGTTTCGCCGCGCCTCAAGTGGCCGAACGACGTGCAGCTGGTCGACGCCGCCGGCGCCCGGCGCAAGCTCGCGGGCGTGCTCACCGAGATGGCGAGCGCGGGGGCGCGCGTCGAGCACGTCGTCGTCGGCATCGGCGTCAACGTGAACACCACCGCGTTCCCCGAAGAGCTGGCCGCGCGCGCCACGTCGCTGCGCAGCACGCTGGGACGCCCGGTGGACCGCGCGGGCGTCCTCGCCGCCATCCTCAACGCCTTCGAGCCGCTCTACGAGGACTTCGAGCGGCGCGGCCCGGGAGTGGCTGTCGCGGCGTTCACCGAATTCGCGGCGTTGCCCGACCGCTGCCGCGTCGACGATCGGCTATCCGGCGTCGCGCTGGGCGTCGATCCCGACGGTGCCTTGCGTTTGCAAGACGACGCGGGCCAGATTCACCGTGTTATTTCCGGAGAGGTTCAACCATGACCGCGTTCGAGGCGCTCGTGATGGGCGTCGTTCAAGGCGTTACCGAATTTCTGCCCATCTCATCGACCGCGCACCTGCGCATCGTACCGGCGCTGGCGGGATGGCCCGACGCGGGCGCCGCGTTCACCGCTGTCCTGCAGCTGGGCACGCTGGCGGCGGTCGTCGGCTACTTCTTGCCCGACCTGCTGCGGATGCTGCGCGCGTCGATCGCCGCGCTGACCGACCGCTCGCGCCCGCCCGAGCCGGCAGCCCGCCAGCTGGGCTACATCATCCTGGGTACGTTGCCCGTGGGCGTCGCGGGTCTGGTGTTCAAGCACCACATCGAAGGCTCGCTGCGATCGCTGTGGGTGATCGCGACGGCGATGATCGTCGTCGCGCTGGCGTTGCTGTGGGCCGAGCGCACCGCCCGTCACAGCCGCGACTACGAGGACATCCGCCTGCGCGACGCGATGATCATCGGTTGCGCGCAGGCGCTGGCGCTGGTGCCGGGCGTGTCGCGTTCAGGGATCACGCTGGTGGCCGCGCTGGCGATCGGCCTCCGCCGAGACGCCGCCGCGCGGTTTTCATTCCTGCTGGGCGTGCCGGCGATCGCCGCCGCCGGCGTGTTCGAGCTGAAGCCGCTGCTCAAGGCGCACGACGTGAGCGCGTCCGTGCTCGCGGTCGGCCTCCTCGCCGCCGCCGGCGCGGGCTACGCCAGCATCGCCTGGCTGCTGCGCTTCTTGCGGGCGCGCACCACGATCCCGTTCGTCGTCTACCGGATCGCCCTCGGTGTGGTGCTGCTCGCGTTGCTCTTCACGCATCGCCTCGCCCCTTAGAGCGCTTGGCTGATTTCCCGCGCGCCGCGTTGACGCTGCGCGCGTGCTGTCCAAGTTGACAGCTGCGGAAAGGTTTCGAGAGGGAGGAGGACGCGATGAGGAACTGGGGATCTAAGGGATTGGTGTGGGCGCTCGCGCTCGGGTTGTCGGGGATCGCCGCCTGCGGCGGCGAGGAGAACGACGAGGAGATCGTGACGACCGCCGGCGCGTTGCTGTCGGCGACGCCGGCTGATCCGGTGATGTTCTGCAGGAGCTCGGGCCTGCACGTCATCATCGGGACGTCGAACAACGACGTCATCACCGGGACCGCCGACGCGGATTGCATCGTCGGGCTCGGCGGCCAGGACCGGATCAACGGCATGGGCGGCAACGACATCATCTTCGGCGGCGACGGCGACGACGTGATCGCGGGCGGCGACGGCAACGATCAGATCTTCGGCGGCAGCGGCCAGGACACCATCACGGGCGGAAACGGTAGCGATCGTCTGTTTGGCGAGGACGGTGACGACGTGCTCATGGGCGAGGCGGGCAACGACTTCCTGTCGGGCGGCCAGGGACAGGACCGCCTGTTCGGCGGCATCGGCGACGATCAGCTGACGGGCGGCAGCGGCGACGATCGCCTCGACGGCGGCGACGGCAACGACGCGCTCAGCGACTGTGTGAACCACAACACGCTCGTCGGTGGTAACGGCATCGACACCTGCCAGGCCGCGGCGACCGGATCGAACTCGAGCAGCGTCAGCGGCTGCCAGCGCGTCGCCTGCCCCTGATCGTCAGGGCGCAAGGCGGAGGACGTAGTCCTCCTCGATGCTGTTGGTGGCAACCGGGTGCAGGATGCCGGCCACCCAGCATCCACCCTGCCGCGGACAGATGACCGCCTGAACCCCGCTGTAGTCGAAGCCGGCATGCGTATCCAGCGTGCCGTCTTCGAGGAATCGAACGGCGGCTCCTCCCAACGGCGTCACGAGGATCCTGCCGCGGGCATCCACTGCGATGCCTGCGGTCGGCAGCCTGAGCTCGATCACGCTCGCGGTCGGGAGCGGTATCGGCGAAGGATTGCCGGCGTCGTCGAGTCGCGCCATCGTTCCCGACGCGAAGACGAGGAGGCGCTGCTCGCGATCGACGACCATCGCCTCGACGGAGCCGCCGTACGAGAACCCGGCATCGATTCCGCCATCCGGATTTAACCGAAGCAGGCCTTGTGGCGACGTCGCGTACAGCCGTCCGCGATCGTCGATGGCCGTCAAAAGAGGGTTCGCGATGGTGGTGCGGTAGGACTCCACCTCTTCGCCGTCAGGTCCGAACGCGCGCGCGCCGGCGAACGCTTTGTCCGTGCCGACGACGATCAGCCGTCCGGAAGGGTGCACCTCGATGCTGGGGTATGCATTCTGGAATCCGCTCAAGATGATCGCGCCAGACCCGGCGAAGCCCATGTCGCGCGTGCCGTCGTCAGAGAAACGAATCAGCGCCGCGGCTATGGGCCCCTCCACGATCACCGCATAGAACCCCTGCCCTGGCGCACCCGCCCGAAGGGTCTGGAACGCCCAAGCGCCGGGTGGCGTGGGGCCGCCCGGAATCTTCT
>DATMZL010000251.1:0-4199 GCA_035607075.1 Polyangia bacterium | reverse complement strand
CACGTCGGTGTCCTCGACGTGGCGGGTCTCGATCGCGGCCCGCGCACCCAACCAGTCGATGAAGCTCGACAGTGTCGCGGGCGGCAGCCGCGCGACAACCGTCGCCTCCCTGTGCTGCGCGTCGCCGCTGACGTTCTCGCGCCCGATCGACCCGCCCACCTCGGCGGTATGGACGCGGAGCGCGGCGACCAACCCGTTCACGTCGCTGCTGATCGCGCTGACCTCGCCCGCGAGCGTCCGCAGCTCGCGCGTCTCGCGCATCTCGGACGCGGGATCAGCGGCGGTCGCAGCTCCCGTCACCGTCGCCGCCGGCGCGCCCGTTTCGGCCGGCGGCGCCTCGGCAGCGGTGAGGCGCGCGGTGGGTGCGGCGCCCACGGCGCCCGTCGCACACCCACCCAGCGCGCTCAGCAAACACGACGAAAAGACCACGGCCCGGGAGCACCACGCATCTCGCATGTTCCGAGAACGCGCGGGTGAAGCCCGACCTTACACCGCGACCGTGGGCAAGCTCGACCGCCGCCTTACGGCGCTATTTCCGCGCCTTAGGCACTCCCGCGCGGAGCGCGGGAGTGCGGCTAATCTGAAAAAGCAATAGTCGCAGACCGCGCCTGTGGCGCGGAGCGACTAGCTTGGGGGCGGAGGGGAATCCCCATGATCCTCACCGAGCTGATCACAATCCTCGCGCTCATCGTCGCGAACGGCGTGCTGGCGGGAGCCGAGATCGCGATCGTGTCGTTGCGGCACACGCGTCTGCAACAGATGGTCGACGAGGACCGCGTCGGCGCGCGGACCGTCTCGGCGTTGCGCGCGGAGCCCGAGCGCTTCTTCGCGACCGTCCAGGTCGGCATCACGGTCGTCACGACCACCGCGGCCGCGTTCGGTGGCGCGCGCATGGCGCAGCAGTTCGAGCCATACCTGCGGCCGCTGCCGTTCGTGGGCCGCGACGCGAACGGCGTCGCGCTCGCGCTGGTCGTCGTGCTCGTCTCGTTCCTGTCGCTGGTGCTGGGCGAGCTGGTGCCGAAGTCGCTCGCGCTCCGCCACGGCGAACGTTACGCGTTGCTGGTCGCCAAACCGATCGCCGCGCTGTCGCGCATCGCGAAGCCCATCGTCTGGCTGCTGACCGCGATCTCAAACCTGATCCTCCGGCCCTTCTCCGACCGAACGAACTTTTCGGAGTCGCGTATCTCGAAGGAGGAGCTGGAGCAGATCGTCGACGAGGCGGCGAAGACGGGCGCGATCCACGAGCACGCCAGCGAGCTGGCGACGCGCGCGCTCGACTTCGACCGGCTGACCCTCGGTGACGTCATGCTGCCGCGCGTGCGCATCGACGCGCTACCGCTTCACGCCACCATGGAGCAGATCCGGCGCTTCCTCCTGGAAGAGCGCCGCTCCCGCATCCCCGTCTACGATCGATCGCTGGACGACATCGTCGGCTACGTGAGCGCGAAGGACATCGTGTCGCTGGCGTGGGACGGCGGGCCGGTCGTGCTCTCGGACCTGTTGCGGAACGTGAAGTTCTTCCCCGACACCGTGTCCGCGATCGAGGTGCTGCGCTACATGCAGCGCGAAAGCCAGCGTATCGTGATCGCGCTGGACGAGCACGGCGTGGTGTCGGGCATGGTGACGTTCGAGGACCTGTTCGAGGAGCTGGTGGGCGATATCCTTGGCGAGCACGAGGAGAACGTCCCGCCGTTGACGCGCGAGCCCGACGGCAGCGTCGTCGCGCGCGGCGACACCCCGATCCGGGACATCAACCGAGAGCTCGACATCGCGCTGGAGGAACCGGAGGGCGTCACCACCATCGCCGGGCTCAGCGCGGCGCTGGCTGGCGGCGGAATTCCGAACCGGAACGCCCGCTTGGCCGCCGGCGACGGCTCCGTTCTGGTCGTGCTCGAGGCCTCCCCCCGCGTGGTCAAGCGGGTTCGGATCATTCCGGCCCGCCACGTAACCAACCACCCTGCTCCGGCGTAGTTAGGGTATGCGTTCAAGAGGGTCGATTTTCTGGGTCGTTTCGGCGGTGGCGCTGGTCGCGTTCGCGGCGGCCTACCGCGGCAGCAACCTGGCGGCCAAGCCCGCCGGGGCGCAAAAGGAGAAAGTCATGTCGACCAAGCAGTACACGAAGCCTTCGGCGGCCGAGGTGAAGAGCAAGCTCACCCCCGAGCAGTTCGAGGTGACGCAGGCGTGCGGCACCGAACCGCCTTTCCACAACGCTTACTGGGACAACCACAAGCCCGGCATCTACGTCGACGTCGTCACGGGCGAGCCGCTGTTCAGCTCGACAGACAAGTTCGACTCGGGGACGGGCTGGCCCAGCTTCACGAAGCCCGTGGAGCCGGGGCGGGTCACACAGAAGTCCGACACCAGCCATGGGATGGACCGCAACGAGGTTCGCTCGCAAGGCGCCGATTCTCACCTGGGCCACGTGTTCGACGACGGGCCGGGGCCGACGCACCAGCGGTATTGCATCAACTCCGCGTCGCTGCGCTTCATCCCCGCCGATCAGCTCGAGGCGCAGGGCTACGGCGCGTACCGTTCGCTGTTCCCGCAGGTCGCGCAGTCGGGCGCGACCGCGCAGGCGAAGCCGGCCGCGACGACGACGCGCGAGACGGCGATCTTGGCGGGCGGCTGCTTCTGGGGCATGGAGGATCTGCTGCGTAAGATCCCGGGCGTGGTCGAGATCGAGGTCGGCTACACAGGCGGCAAGACCGCCCACCCGACGTACGGCGACGTGCACGAGGGCACGACGGGCCATGCCGAGGCGGTGCGCGTCGTGTTCGACCCGAGCAAGCTGACCTACGCGGACCTGCTGGAGAAGTGGTTCTTCCGCATGCACGACCCGACCACGAAGAACCGGCAGGGCAACGACGTCGGCTCGCAGTACCGGTCGGCGATCTTCGTGACGTCACCCGCGCAGCGCAAGATCGCAGAGGAGGCGAAGGTGCACGCCGCGAAGTCGGGACGCTGGAAGAATCCGATCGTCACGGAGATCGTCGACGCGGGCACGTGGACGCCGGCCGAGTCGTACCACCAGGACTACCTGCAGAAGAATCCCGGCGGCTACACCTGCCACTACATGCGCGACTGACGGTGATCCGATCCCCCTCGCCCCGCGAAAGCGGGGAGAGGCCCTTTCCGATCAGGTCCGTCCGTAGAGCTCGCGTTCGCGGCGTACGCCGGCCCGGCCTTTGTCGAGCAGCGCGCCAAAGAAGATCGCGATCGCGATGACGGCGTCGTGCCAGAAGGTCATGGTGCCTGGCCGTACCAGCGTCAGCGTCTCGACGAACAGCACGACCGCCACGACCGCGGTCATGTAGCGGATCCCGGGGTTGTAGACCGTGAACAGCGAGAACAGCACCGTCAGTGCGCCGCAGATCATCGCCGCGTAACGCTGGGCCGTCGTGTGCGGCCACGCGAAAGACGACAGGAAAAGCCAGGTGCCGATCAAGACGTTGAAGATTCGTGCGGTCATGGCTTGCCCTCCTGCCCTCGTGCTTGAAACCTAGGGTCGGAAGCGGGCCTGTCGAGGGATCCCTGATCTGCGATCTGCGCGCGGTCGAGCTTATATACTGACGCCGCCGATGCTCAGGGGGCTCGCGTCGTTCGCCTTCGTCATCGCCGGCGCGGTCGCGCCGGACGCGGGGGTTTCACCTGGAGCACCCGCGGTCCAGTCCGCTCCGTCGTTGCTGCCTGAAAAGCTGCCGGCGCGCTATTTGCGCACGCTGGCGCACGATCCGGCGGGATACGACCCGACGCGTCCCGACGGCGTGAACGTCACCGATCTGCTGCTCGGCGATCTGCTGTTCCATTCGCCGCACATCCTGGGCGGCGAAGCGCGGCGTCTCGGGCTGTCGTGCCACGTCTGCCATCCGAATGGCGCCACCAACGCGACGCTGATGATAGAGGGCGTCAGCGATCGCCCGGGCAACGTCGACCTGACGACCGCCCACTTCCGCGCCGGCGCCGACGATCGGATCGCCGACGCGATCAACACGCCGTCGCTGCGCGGCGCCCGGTTCACCGGGCCCTACGGGCGCGACGGCCGGACGGCGTCGCTGTCCGAGTTCGTGCGCGACGTCGTCACCAACGAATTCGGCGGCGCGCCGCTTCCGCCCGCGCAGCTGTCGGCGCTGGTGCGTTACGTCCAGGACCTGGACTTCGTGCCCAACGCGAACCTCGACGGCGCGGGCGTCTCACGGCGC
>DATMZL010000253.1:0-2528 GCA_035607075.1 Polyangia bacterium | reverse complement strand
GCTGGATCGTCCCCGGGATGTGGATCGGTTCGCGGTCACAGTCGGTCAGGTCGGCCACGGCCTCCCTCCTGATAAGCTCCTTGCCGGGTCTCCCATTCGATGAGCGCCGAGAAGGTGGCACACGCGGAGGCGACGATGTCTTCGCTGCGCGCGCCGGCGGACGGCAAGCTCTCGAGCCAGCTGAGGACGCTCCTCCACCTTGCCGAGGTCACCTCGGCGTCACCGATGAAGAACGATGCGCCGTTCTCCTTCGCAAGCCCGAGTCGTCGGTGTAGTGCGGGAGCGATGACTTGCCCGCCGAGGCAAGCCCCTTCGAGAACGTACACGCAGCCGGCCAGATCCTCGAGGCTGAGAAGACGCGGCAGGTCGGCGCAGCGAGGCAGTTCGGCAATCTGGCGAGGAGACGCGCCGAGCGCGATCAGGTCACGCTCGATCAGGTCGGCGCGCGCGCGCAGCGGAAAACCGAGCGGGGAACCCGCCGCCAACGCTAGGCGCGCCAGGCCGGCCTCGACGGGAACGTAAAATCCGAGGAAAACTTGAAGCACCTGGCGATAGCGATCGATCGACAGGTGCGGGTCGAGCAGCGTGAGGCGTTCGTCGAGACGCTGGTGCAGTCCGGCCGTCTCGTGCCTCAATTGCCGATGCAGCAGGGAAGGCGTTCCGACGGTCCGGGCGTCGTTCGACCCTCCATGAAGTGGAGCGGACATGGTTTCGACTCCCTGAGGTCGACCACGCCTACGCGACCAAGACGTCGGTGTCAACCGCACCGACGAGCTGTCAGGGACCATCGCAGCTCCGACCGAAGCCCGGTCCGAGGCGGACCCGGGGTGAACCCTATTCGGGGCCGACGGATGGGCCCGCTCGACCCTCATCATGGCCGGCGACAGGTGGGCGACAGACTCTCGTGTCAGTCCAAGCGGACGTCTTGTCAATTCGGCTCAGCGGATCCCTGGACGGCCTCGCCACGGCGTGGTGCCGCGGCGCCACGCTCGGCGAGTACGCGCGCGAGCCCGTCAAGGATCTCCCGCTCGTTGAAGGGCTTGCGCATGAAGAAGTCGGCGCCCGCGCGGCGGGCCTCGCGCTCGTCGTCCCCGAAGGCGCCGGCAGTGAGTGCTCCGATCGCCGTCGTCGACCCCGCGGCCCTCAGCCGTCGGATGACCTCGAGCCCGTTCATCCCGGGCATCCGCAGGTCCATGAGCACGACGTCGGGGCGCCAATCGGCGTGGATTGCGAGAGCCTCTGTTCCGTCGGCGGCCATACGCGTCTCGAAGGCGTTCCGCGCCAACAGTCGTGCGACGGCATCCCGGATGACGTCAACGTCATCGACGATGAGCACTTTCCATTGCCTCGCCGCAACCGACGCGAAAGGGTTGGGCGGCGCGGAGAGCTGCGGCGCCCGCTCCAGCCCCCCGCGCTTCGCCATGAACGTGAACTTGAACCTGCTCCCGGCTCCCGGCGCGCTCTCAACGCTGAGGTCGCCGCCCATGAGCCGCGCGTACACGCGGCTGATGGCAAGGCCGAGGCCCGTGCCGCCGGCCCTCACACCGCCATCGAGCTGCTCGAATGGTTGGAACAACCGTGCGACGTCCTGCTCCGCGATACCGATGCCCGTGTCGGCGACGACGATCTCAACGAGGGCTGCCGCGTCCCCGATCGCGCTCCACGTTGCCGTGACACGGATTGACCCCTGTCGGGTGAACTTGGCGGCGTTGCTCACGAGGTTGATGAGGATCTGCTTCACCTTGCCGGCATCCCCGAGGAGGGATCCGGGCAGCTCGGGAGCGAGCTCGATTCTCAACTCGATACCACTGGAAGCAGTCTGAGCAGCGAACATCTGCCCCACCTCGTCGAGCGTCACGGCGACGTCGAACCGATCCTCGACGAGCGCCAGTCGTCCAGCCTCGACCTTGGACATCTCGAGCACGTCGTTGAGGAGCGTCGCGAGATGCTTGCCGCTCCTGTGAATGGTCGCGATCGCCTTCAGCTGCTCCGCGCCGAGCGAAGGATCGCTCTCGAGGATCACCGCGTTCAACAGCATCACGTGCAGGGGACTGCGGATCTCATGGGACATGTGGGCGAGAAACCGGCCCTTGGCTTGGCTGGCCCGTTCGGCTTCATCCCTGGATTCGCGCAGCTCGCGCGTGCGCGTCGCGACGAGCTCTTCGAGCCTCTCGCGGTGGGCGCGGAGCTCGGTCATCGTGGCGGCCACCCGCGCGCCGCGGGCCGAGTACTCCCGGGATAGGAAGAACGCCAGGCAGAGCACGTTGATCACATGTGGCAAGGCGCCCGCATACGGCGCTCGGACCTTCGCGAAGTCGACGAGGAACCCGATCGTGAATCCGACCATGATCGCCGTCCCACCGATTGCGACGAGGATCGCGCCGGTCCGATCGCGCTTCCAGATCGCGCGGGCGACGTAGAATCCATAAACCTGGATCGCCAGCACAAAGAGATATTGGATGGCGAGGGGCGCGCCGGGAGGCGTGCGGATCGGCAGCAGGCCCGTGCCGCCCCAGGGCAACGGCATC
>DATMZL010000264.1:0-4118 GCA_035607075.1 Polyangia bacterium | reverse complement strand
GCGTGGCTCCAGCGCGCTCGCCTGGTCGCGTGGTCCCGAATCGAACGCCACCGTCCCGATCGTCGCCATGTCCGCGGGGAAGATGATCGACCCCAGCTTCCAGCCCGCTTCGCGCCCGCGGTAGCCGTCGACCGCCAGCTCGGTGCAATAGAACCGCTTGTCGTCCTGCGCGGCGACCAGGCCCAGCCAGTCGTACTTCTGGCCGATGTGCGAGCGCGCGCGCGCCACGGCCGCCTCCCCGGCCGCCGGCGTCCAGCCGGGCGGGCGGATGATCTGCAGGCGATGCGCCTGCGCCAGCAGCGTGCGCAGCGGCGTCACGCGGACGCCCGACGCGACCGCCTCGATCACCTCTTCCTTCTGCTTGTCGAGCACGACCGCATGGCTCAGCGTCGCCCGGGTCAGCGCCGCCACCGTCTGATCGCCGACGTGTGTGCCGCGCACGACCAGCCAGTCACCGTTGTCTGCCTTCTCGCGCACGGTCTTCACCCACGCGTCCGTCTGCGCCTCGGCGATCGGTCCCTCGGGCTTGCGCACCGGCAACCCTGGCACCTCCGCCCGAACCGGCGCCGCCGTTGCGACGAACAGGACGACGGCAAACCAGCGCGGGTGACCGAGAGGCATGCCGCCGATCCTAACCGAGTTATCATTCCCTGACGATGACCGGGGCGCTGCTGACGGAGATCCTGTTGCGGCTGCTCGGCGCGCTGGTGCTGGGCGGCATGCTGGGCCTGGAACGGAGTTACCACGGCCGTCCCGCCGGTTTTCGCACGCACGCCCTGGTCGGGCTCGCGTCGGGCGCGTTGATGCTGGTCAGCGTGTACGAGGCGGTGTGGTTTCAGAATCCGGGCGGCGTCCGCGCCGCGATCGATCCCACGCGGATGGCGCAGGGGATCATGACCGGCATCGGCTTCCTCGGCGCGGGCGTGATCATGCGCGAGGGGCTGACCGTGCGGGGCCTGACCACCGCCGCGTCGATCTGGATCACCGCCGGAATCGGAATCCTTGTCGGCATCGGCTTCTACCTGCCAGGCGTGCTCACGACGGGGCTCGCGCTGGGGGCGCTGTCCGGGTTCCGCTGGATCGAACGCAACGTGCGAACCGAGTCATACGCGCAGCTGGTGGTCTGCTTCGCCACCGACCGCGCGCCCCACCAGGACGACGTGATCGCGCTCGCGAAGCAACACGGTTTCGCGGTGTCCGGCATGAGCCATCGGTACCGCCGGAACGAAGGGTTCATGGAGTACATGATGACCGTCCACAGCGTGGACCGGACGTCTCTGCCGCGCCTCTCGGATTCGCTGCGCACCCGCGACGACGTGCTCGAGTTCCGCATCGCGCCCAGCGGCGATTGACGATGACTAGGTTCTGGGCGGAGGGGACCATGGTGCGGAGAAGCTCGTTCGTCATCGGGCTTGGTCTCGCGCTGCTCTGGGGCATCGGGCTCAGCCTCGATCACCGCGCGACCCTGCTCTGGTTCGATGCGCTCGGGGCGGTCATCGCCTTCGCGATCGGCTTCCTTGTCGACGACACGGAAGAGCACATGACCGGCAACGCGTTCGGCCCGGCCCTGCTCGGGCTCGGCCTGGCGATCGTGTGGATCGTCGGCATGGCCAGCCGTCAACCGACCTGGGCCGCGTGGGCGCAATTTCCGTTCGCGGTGGCCTGCCTGGCGGTCGCGGTGATGGAGCTGGCCTCGCGGCGCGTCGAGGCCCACAGCCACGCGCGCACGACATAAAAAGAAAACCCCCGTGCCGTCGAAGCCGCACGGGGTCGGATTGGGTCGGTCTGCGCGACGAAGGGCCGCGTTACATGCGATACGCGGCGCCGATCGAGAGGGCGCGGCCGTCGCCGCCGCCGTTCTTGCCCGCGAGGTTCGTGAAGGTGAACTGCGCGCGCACGTCGAGCGCGCTGCTGATCAGGTACGAGGCGCCGGCGCCGAGCGGAATCGTGTAGAAGTCGCCGAAGCGGTCCGTCGGCCCGTTGAGCGCGACCGACAATCCGACGTTCAGCTCCGGCATCACCATGTAGCCGAGCCGCAAAGGAATGAACACGAACTCCTTGTTGGCCTGGTCGCGATTGTTGAGGCCGATGTTGAGCGACGGGTCGGCCACGATCATCACCGGTCCGGCCATCGTCTTTCCCTTGATGCCGAGGCGAAGGCTCATGCGGAACGGATCAGAAAGCGACAGGAAATCCAGACCGCCGTGCGCCGCCAGGTCCATCGTGCTGGTACGCAGGAACGAGAACAGCGCGTCGAGGCTGAAGTTGTCATAGAAGTGCGGGCAGCCGTTCGAGCTGCCGCTGATGCACAGCCCGCGTCCCAGCGTCGGCACGCCGCCACCGGCCTGGAAGATCTCCGCGCCCGGGTTGTGGACGAAGCCCACCGTCAGCTCGCTGCTGACGCCGTAGTAAAAGTTCGGGACGATCTGGACGGGCTTGAACGCTTCGTTCGCGCTGAGGTTGATCACCACGTCGCCGTCGATGCTGATCGCGCCTTGGTGCAGCGTCGCCTCTGTCGCGCTGATCGGCGCGGAAGCGGCAGCCGACGGAGCCGCGGGTGGTGGCGTCGCCTCGCCGCCGGCGGGGGTCGTCCCCTCGGCGGGCGTGTCCTGAGCGAGCGCGCGGCCGGAACCCGCGAGCGCGAGCCCGAACGCGGCACAGACAAGAAAGCGAACGGTTCGATTGATCATACGTGTCCTCCGAATGGTCGTGTGGCCGACGCCGACTCATGGAAACCGGCGACGGGAAGGGGACGCCGGGGGGGCCTCCGGCCGCATTGTTGAGTCAAGTTGGTTTCCAGCGCCAATTTTCGGCCGGATTTTCGGGTTTCCGTGGCGCGCCGGTCCGCCCATGTTTCGCCCCTCCCGGCCCCGCAAGTCCGCGCTAATGTTGAGATCGTGGCGTCGGGATCGATCGGCATCCAAGGCATCGAAGCGCTGCACTACTACGTGCATGACCTCGACCGCACGCGGCGTTTCTTCGTCGACCAGCTCGACTTCGTCGAGGTCGGGCGGAGCAGTCCCCAACTGGAGCACGAGGGCCGGCAGCGCTCCGCGGCGTTCCGCGCGGGCGACGCGCTGTTCGTCCTCCACCAGCCGGTCGGCGAGGGCGGTCGCGCCTGGCGTTATCTGCGCAAGCATCCCGAGGGTGTCGGCACGGTCGTGTTCGACGTCGACGACATCGACCGCGCCTTCGCGTTGCTCGACGAGCGCGGCGGCACGTTCATCACCGACGTCCAGCGCTTCACGGACGACGAGGGCACGCTGGCGATGTTCTCGATCACGACGCCGTTCGGCGACACGACCTTTCGCTTCATCGAGCGCCGCGGCTACCGCAGCCTGTTCCCGGGCTTCATCGCCACGCCCGCACCGGCCGGCGCCGGAAACCGGTTCGGCTTCGAACGCATCGACCACCTGACGTCCAACTTCCAGACCATGAAGCCGGCGCTGCTGTGGATGCAGTACGTGCTGGGGTTGGAACAGCTCTGGGAGATCCAGTTCCACACCAACGACGTCGCGTCCGCCCAGCAACGCGAGCACGGGTCGGGGCTGAAGTCGGTCGTGATGTGGGATCCCGCCTCGGGCGTGAAGTTCGCCAACAACGAGCCGTTCCGCCCGTTCTTCAAGGAGTCGCAGATCAACATCTTCGCCGAGGACAACCGCGGCGACGGCGTCCAGCACTCGGCGCTGGCGGTGGCGGACATCGTCGGCGCCGTGCGCGGGCTGCGTGCAAACGGCGTCGAGTTCATGACCACGCCCGGCACGTACTACGACGTGCTGCCGGCACGGCTCGATCGCATCGGCGTCGGTCAGATCCCGGAGAGCATCGACGTCCTGCGCGAGCTGGGCATCCTTGTCGACGGCAGCGCGCTCGGCGCGTACCTGCTGCAGATCTTCCTCAAGGAGGCGGCCGGGCGCGAGCACGACCGCGAGGCGGGGCCGTTCTTCTTCGAGATCATTCAGCGCAAAGGCGACGAAGGGTTCGGCGCGGGGAACTTCCGCGCGCTGTTCGAGGCGATCGAACGGGAACAGCAGCAGGACAAATCAGATGCTCGATAGGATGGTGGCGGGCGAAGTGCCCGCCAAGCCGCACACGGCGCTGCGCGACGGCGGCGGATG
>DATMZL010000281.1:0-2031 GCA_035607075.1 Polyangia bacterium | reverse complement strand
CGAAGAAATTGTCGACGGCGTCGTTGGCGAGGAAGATATTTCGCGCGAGCTGCTTCGTGTTGACGTTGACGACGAGTGCGTTGTTCGCGTTCGGCGAAATCGCGATTTTGATCTTTGGTTTCGGTAATTGGAGATCCTTCTGCTTGAAGGTCAGGTAGGCGCGGCTCGCGTTCGCGGCGAGCGTCACGTTCTGCTCGACGTGGTTCAAGACGTTGCCCGCGACGTCGATCAGCCGCACGGACAGCCGCGCCGGCGTGTCGGCGCGGCGATCGGAGACGCCGAAGATCGACACGACCCCCTTCTCCAGCACCGGGCTCACCAGCACGGGCGCGAAGAAATGGCGCGCGAAGTACTGCTCCGCCTTCCAGCGCCCGTAGTAATCGATGCTGGACCACGAGGCGACAGGCCAGCAGTCGTCGAGCTGCCAGTAGAGGCTGCCCCAGTTGTGCCCCATCGCACGGCGGTGCGCCTCGACGGCGTACTTGATGACGATCCCCTGCAAGACTTGTCCGACGTAGAGGAACGACGCGAAATCCTTCGGTCGGCGGAAGTCGCGGTCCATGTACGTGCGGATCAGCGGGTTGCCGCGCGGGTGCCGCTGGTGCGACAGCATACCGGGCTCTCGATGTTCCAGTCGCTGCCGTCAGGGGCGGTGTAGCGCTTGACCGACGCCAGCTCGGGGAACGACTGAAAGCCGTACTCGCTCATGAAGCGCGAGATGTTGTCGCTGTACGCCTCGTACGGGTTCTCGGCGTGCCACACGCCCCAGAAGTGCATGTCGCCCCAGTTCTTCTTGTTGGGCGGAACCTTGTCGTCGTTCGCGCTCGGCGAGCTGCGCGTGTAGAAGCGTCCCGGATCTTCGGCGGCGACGACGGCGGGCAGGACTTCGTGGAACATCCGCTTGTAATCGCCCCAGATGCGGTCCTGCGCCTTCTTGTTCAGCGCGAACTTGATCTGCCAGCCCCACTGCTTCCAGGCCGCCTCGTTCTCGTTGTTGCCGGCCCACAGCGCGAGGCTGGGGTGGTTGCGCAGGCGGCGCACGTTCTCGACCGCCTCGTGGCGGACGTTCTCGACGAACGGCTCGTCGCCCGGGTACATGCTGCAGGCGAACATGAAGTCCTGCCACACCAGCAGGCCCAGCTCGTCGGCGAGATCGTAAAAGCGATCGTCCTCGTAGATGCCGCCGCCCCACACGCGCAGCATGTTCATGTTCGCGTCGACCGCCGACTGCAGCAGCGCGCGATAGCGCTCGGGCGTCACGCGCGTGACGAAGCTGTCGGCCGGGATCCAGTTCGCGCCCTTCATGAACACGGGCGCGCCGTTGACGTTGATCGTGAAGCTCTTGCCGTCGGCGTCGCGCTGGTGAACGACCTCGATCGTCCGCAGGCCGATGCGCAGGGCGCGCGCGTCGGTTGCCTTGCCGTCGGCGGTCGCCAGCTTCGTCTCGAGCGTGTACAGCTTCTGCGGACCGAGGCCCGCCGGCCACCAGAGCTCCGGCTTGTCGATGCGCGCGCCCAGCTTCACGTCATTGGCGCCGGGCTTCAGCGTGACGTCGGCATGGCCCAGCACGGGGCCGCCCGGCTGCGCGACGGTGACGCGCGCCTTCCCACCTTGCGCCGCGACCACGCGCGCGACGATCCCGAGCTCGGCGGGCTGATTCAGATTGCCGGCGTCGAGCTTGTTCTGAAACACCTGCACGTCGTCGAGACGCGCCTCGTCCCACGCCTCCAGCGCGACCGGCCGCCAGATGCCGCTGGTGACGAAGCGCGGGCCCCAGTCCCAGCCGTAGTGATAGGGCGCCTTGCGCGCCCACATGCTGACCATCTCCTTGCCCTGATCGTTGGCGGCCGGCAGCTTGTAGCCAAGCTTGTCGTACGCGGGCTTCACCTTCGCGATCGGCGACGCGAAGCGGACGAGGATCTGGTTGTCGCCCGCCTTCAGCCAGGGCTTCACGTTCACGCGCCAGCTGCGGAACATGTTGTCGGCGGACAGCGCGTGGGCGCCGTTGACGAAGACGTCGGCGAACGTGTC
>DATMZL010000860.1:0-3253 GCA_035607075.1 Polyangia bacterium | reverse complement strand
CCGGATGCCGAGGCGGTGGAGACGCTGGTCCTCGAGGAGCGCGACGGCAAGACGACCATCACCACGACGACGCTGCACAAGACGATGCAGAACCGCGACGGCCACCTCGCCAACGGCGCGATGGAAGCCGGCATGAACGAGGGCTACGCGCGCCTCGAGGAGCTGCTGCCCGATATCCGCCGCCGCGCCGCCTGACCCTACATGCCGGCGTCAGGCGAGCTGGTGGGGAACCAGAAGATGTTCGCGGTCATCGCCGGGCCGGGCGGGACGCCCAGCACCTGACCGGTGGGCGTGGCCGTTCCCAGCCCGCCCGCGGTGCCGTAGGGCGTGCACGTCGCGACGTCGCAGGTGACGCAGTCGTTGCCCTGCGCCGACGGGTCGTCGGACGACCAGTTCAGCACGGCTACGTCGTCGCGTCCCATCGCGAACGTCGTGAACTGCGGCGTATCGCTGCTCGGAAAAAACAGCGTCAGGTTCTGGTAGCGAGACACGTCGTCGGTCACCGGGGCCGCGGTCGCGCACGCGCCGGACGACAGCGCGGCGAGCGCGTGGGGTTCGACAGAGAGCATCGGCGGGCGTGGCGGGTCTGCCTCGTAGAGCGTGGCGTTGATGAAGTACTTTCCGGCCTTCAGCGGCGCCAGCAACGCGCCGACGCCGTTTCCGCCCACGATGTCGGCCAGCGGCTCCTCGTTGCCGTCGCAGCTCTGCACCGACAGGTGCGCGTCCCCGTCCAGAAGCCAGCGCGTGACGCCTTCGTCGGGCACGTCCACCGTCATCTGCGTCGTGCCCGACGCGCAGACCGCGGACAGCGCGTGCATTGCGCCGTCGGCCGGGACCGCCGGGCGCGAGCACTCCCAGGGACAGTACCTCGGCTGCTGCGGACCGCTGGTCGCGTTCGTCCAGACGGTGTCGAGCGGCATCTCGTAGATCTCCGCGAACACCTTCGCGAATTGGTCGGCCGTCGCGTTGACCTGCACGCTGCCGTAGAGATCGAGGAACCGACTCTTCGCGTACTCGTGCAGCAGGTAACCAGCCAGCCAGCCGCCGCCGCTGTAGCGGGCGCGCGACAGCGTGTCGGCCGCGTACGCGTCCCGCCACGACCCGGTCGGCCGCGGATAGTGCTCGCAGGACAGCGCGACCGCCGCGCCCTCGCCCAGCAGCGGCGGCGGCAATCCGTAGGGCGCGAGATACGCGTGAATGAGCTCGTGGCGATCGAGCGCCAACGGCGTGCGCGTCGTGGCATTCAGCGCGCACCCGGCCGAGCCCTCCGGGCAGCCCGCGTTCTTCTCGAAGTCGGACCTGTCGCGGAACTTGTAGTAGGTGACCATCGTCTGCGCGGTGCCCAGCGCGTCGCTGATCACGCGCCCATGCTCCTCCATCTCGTCGAGCAGCGCGGGACAGACGCTGACGTCGTTGCCGCGCGAGAAGTAGCGGACGTGCTCCGAGCGCGACAGGTGATCGGGCAGCTCCGGCCCGGTGCACGCCGCGGAGCCACAGCACGCGATCACCGCGAGGGCAGCCGGCGCGCGTCGCATGCGCCGATGTTACGAGAAAACGGCGGTCTAGTCGCTGGGGGCCGAGTCGCGCGCGCCGCCGTCGAACGCCGCGCAGTCGTGTCCCGACGAGCCACGGGCGCCCCATTCGGAACCGGCCTGACACCAGCAGTCCGCGGGCGTGAATGGCGACATGGTACCGCCGCAGTCGATCTGGTGACCGGCGGCGCCGACAGTGATTTGCCAGTCGTATGCGTCGCAGGCGCTGGCGGTGAGCGAGAATCGTCCGGCGACAACGGTCGACGTGTCTCCACCCGGGGGAAAGATCGCCTGCGGGGACCGGAACACGCCATCGACCGGCTCGCCCTCCCAGGCTTCGAAACCCGTGCCCTCCAGCGTCGACGTCGTCGGCGCGCCATAGGGGCCGCAGGGGCTGCGGGTCGTATCGCCCTCGCCGCGACAATTCAGCGCAGGGACGGCCGCGGCCGCCACCAGCAACACCGCGCTCCGCCGCCGCGCCCGCATACGCTACTGCACGACCTTGGCGGGCGGCTGCGGGCCTACGCGCGCGTGGCGCGTCCAGGGCAACCCCTGGCGCGCGATCACCTGCGCGTCGAACGGGCGCGCGGGCTTCGTGATCTGCGGGATCGCGCCGCTGCCCGTCGCCACCAGCTCGAACTTGAAGCCGCCGCGGAATCCGGAGAGCTGCTTCTGTTCCGCCTCGAGCTTGACCAGGCCGATCGGCGGAACGCTCTCGTCGATCCAGTAGTCGACCGTCTCGCCGTAGGGCGTGCGGTAACGGTAGTGGTTCGCCTTGAACAGGCCGGCGCGCACGCTGATCATCTCGGTGCCGACCAGCTTGTTTGGATCGACGCGCGGGTACGGCTGCTGCGCCGGTCCGATCGCAGGCGACTCCATCGGCTCGTCGTCGTCGACCTGGAACACGTTGCGCGTGACGCGCCAACCGGCGTTGCTCGTCGCGCCGAAGATCGTCGCGAACACCGTCCGATCGCCGGGCCGCGTCTCGGTCGTCGTCTCGATCGTGACCAGCTCCGATCCGCGCGCGACAAGCGCGACGCGTTCCTTGATCGTGGCCGCATCGAGATATGTCTCCTCGTAGTCCGCCCACTTGCCCAGCGGAACCTCTTCGAACCTTCCGACAGCCGGCATGCGCGGCGGCCAGATCGCTCCGGCCGCAGAAACGGGCGGGGATGCCGTGTCGACGTTAGGGCTCTCCGTCGCCGCCGTCGTCGTCGCGGCTGTTGCGGTCTCAGCCTGCTTCACGGGCGCCGCGCAAGCAGCGGCAAGAACCGTGACAAGCGCCAGCACACTTGCACGGAGCATCTGACCTCGCGTGCAAGTCTACGCCTCGCTGCAGCGACGATCAAAATGGGAACCCTCAAAGGGTTCCCAAACCCTCCCACGATTTACGCGGCGAGCGGTGCTCGCCCGCTCCACACGCGATCGACGACGGCTATCGCGAAAGTAGCGCGCACCTGTCGGCACACGTGAGTCATTGAACCACCTTCGCAGGAGGCTGCGGCCCGACGCGCGTCTCGCGGGTCCACGGCAGCCCGCGCTTCTTCAGCAGCGACGCATCGAAGGGCAACGGCGCCTTCGTGATCTGCGGGATGGCATCGTTTCCCGTCGCGACGAGCTCGTACCGGAAGCCGGCGCGGATCGTCGGGTGCTGTTTCTGTTCGGCTTCCAGCTTGATGAGTCCAATCGGCCCGACGGTGTCTTCGATCCAGAAGTCGACC
>DATMZL010000309.1:0-2022 GCA_035607075.1 Polyangia bacterium | reverse complement strand
CGCGCTCGAACTCCTTGAGCGCGGCGCCCAGCGGCCGGGGCAGGGGAGAACCCGCCAGCACGACGTCGCCCGCGTGCGCGATGTCGCGCGGCAGGTGCTGGATGTCGATGTCGGTGGCCTCGCCGGCGAGCACCACCGCGTGCTGGATGGCGTGCTCCAACTGGCGCACGTTGCCCGGGAACGCGAACTGCGACAGCGCCGTCCACGCTGCTTGCGACAGCCGCGCCGAAGGCGCGCCCGGCTTCCCCAGCTTCTTGAGGAAGTACTGCACCAGCAGCGGCAGATCGCCTTTGCGCTCGCGCAGCGGCGGAATGTCGACGTTCAGGACGTTCAGCCGGTAGTAGAGGTCCTCGCGGAACTGGCCCTCCGTCACGCGTTCCTTCAGGTTTCGGTTGGTCGCCGAAATGACGCGGACGTCGACGCGCACCGATTCATTGGTGCCTAACGGTTCGATGACGCCTTCCTGGAGCACGCGCAGCAGCTTCGCCTGCGCCGGCATCGACATCTCCGCCACCTCGTCGAGCAGCAGCGTGCCGCCGTGCGCCGCGCGGAAGCGCCCGTCGCGTTTCTTCACCGCGCCCGTAAACGCGCCACGCTCGTGGCCGAACAGCTCCGCCTCCAGCAGCGTCTCGGGAAACGCCGCGCAGTTGACGGCGACGAATGGCTTGCCCCGGCGCGCGCCGCGCTCGTGCAACGCGCGCGCGACAAGCTCCTTGCCGGTGCCGCTCTCGCCCTGAAGCAGCACGGGCGCGTGGCTCGGCGCGATCGTATTGACCCGATCCAGCAGCCGCAGCATCTGGACCGACCGCCCGACGATCACCTCGGCGATGCCGTCCTTCGCCAGCTCGGCGCGCGCCAGCTCCAGCTCGCGCAGCAACGCGCGGTGCTCGGCGATGCGCTTCACCCGCAGCGTAATCTCGTCGATCTCGAACGGCTTGGTCAGGTAGTCGTGCGCGCCTTCCTTGACCGCGGCGACCGCGTCCTGCACGGCCGCGAACGCCGTCATCAGGATGACCGTTGTGTCCGGCGACTGCTGGCGCGTCTGCCGGAAAAGACTCAGACCGTCCAGTTTGGGCAGCCGGATGTCACAGATCATCAAATCGAATGCGCGGGCGCGCACCAGTTCCAGCGCCTCGGCGCCATCTTTGACGGCGGTGACGTGATGGCCGGCATCGCGAAGCGCCTCTCCCGCGAGCAGCTCGATGTCGGGCTCATCGTCGACCAGCAGGACATCGAGGGCGTTCGTGAACGGCGCCAATTGCGTGCCGGAACTTGAAGGCAAGTTCGTACTGTTCATTCGCGCGGACCCGGTTCCAAAGACTTAACGCCGACTTGGAACGAAACAAGATGGGTCAGGGATCGTGTGTAAATTCTTCTTGATGCCGATTCCCACTCGTTCACCGCCTCGGTAACGGAGCGAACACGAAAGTCACCGGTCAGGAACGCTGTGGACTGTTTCGTCGCGCAAATGCCGGACATGATTTGCACGCGCGTTTCCGTCGTTCTGGCACCGTGTCTGCACGGTTGAGCGCGGCACCCGGACGGAGGAACGACGATGCATTCGCTCGCATGGCGTTGGACGTTCGCAATCTTGATCGGAACCGCCTGGAACGCGTTGGAGCCGATCATCCTCGGACATTGAGAGGCCTGCGACCGCGCCTCGATTTTTTTGATGATGAACGGGGGTGTCCCCCACAGACACCGCAACCTACCTGGGGGACACCTCATGACACGCCGTTCAAATTCTTACGTCTGGTTGACGCTCGCCGGGAGCGCCGCAATCGCCATCGCGCTGGCTGTTCCGGGATGCGGTGGAACCGAAGGCGGCGGCGACGACGCCGGTAGCAGCCATGGTGGCACGACGGGCCAGGCAGGCCGCGGCGGGACGACCGGCCAGGCCGGCAGCGGTCCGGGCGTCGCTGGCACCGGCGGCGGTAACCAGGGGCAAGCCGGCACCATGGGTGGCGGCGGCTTCATGGGCGGCGGTGGCCGCGGTGGCTTCATGGGCGGAGCCGGCACGAT
>DATMZL010000012.1:0-3051 GCA_035607075.1 Polyangia bacterium | reverse complement strand
CTCCGAGATCGACGTGCGACCGCCGATGACGACCCATTTGCCGGGCTCGAGGTGGTGCAGCGCAAAGGTACCGTCGTTGTTGGCGCGTAGCTCGATGGCGCCCTCGGCGCTCGACTTGTCGATGTCCTCGGAAAAGACGCGCAGCCACGCGGCCGCGATGGGCCGGCCGTCGGCGTCGACGACCTGACCGGCGAGGTCGAGGCCCGTGGGCCAGCGGATGTCCTCGGCCCGGTGCTCGTTCGGCGCGAAGTGAATCGTCGAGCGCAGGACGCGGCTCGGCGCGAGCGAGGAAGGCGCCTGAGCGCTTGCGCGGACCTTGAGCAGCAGGTCGCCGGGAGGGATGTCGTGGAACGTGAACCCGCGCTGGGAACATCCGCTCTCCAGGCTGACGCCGGTGTAGCGCTCGGTGCGCAGCTCGACGTGGCAGGCCTCGAGAGGCTTGCCCTCGGGATCGAGGACGCGACCGATCCATTCGGCGCCGCGATCGATCACGAGATCGCGCGGCGCTGCTTTCGACTCGAGCCTGACGATGCGCTTGCCATACCCGGGCTTCTCGATAACGACCTCGACGCCGCCACGTGGAAGCGGCGGCAGGCGGAAAGTCCCGTCGGCGGCGGTCGTCGTCCCACCCAGCTCCGGACCCTCATTGCACTCGGTACCGTCGGGGAAGATCATCTGCGCGGCGACGATCGCGCCCGCGACGGGCTCGCCCGCGGCGGAAACGACGCGGCCGCGCAAGCGCACACGCCGCAGCCAGCGCATGTGCAGCACGACGCGCGTGACGGGGTCGCCATCTCGGGGCATGGGCCCCGTCAGATACGGCAGCCGCTCGTCGGCAGCGCACCAGCCCCCGAGCGGCGCCGGCGCCTGGACCTCCAGGTATCCGCTGTCGAGGAGCCGTTCCTCGCAGACACGGCCGTCGCGGCCCGTGGTCCATGCTTGACCGGACATTCCTTCGAGCCCGTCGGGGTCGCCGTAGTAATGACTGACATCGGCGCCGCTGACCGGGCGGCCGTCCGGATAGACGACCTCGACGACGCCGCACCCTTGGCGTGGCTTCCTGACGGCGGGCGCCGCCGACCGTGCGCCGCGGGGCGCTTCGGCATCTGCTTCGGCCGCGAGCGATGCGAGCGCGAGAACGCCCAACACCAGATCCCGGGCGCGCCCCATGTCGATCGGACAACCCGAATCAGCGCTAGGTTCCTGCCGTTCCGACAACGCGCCCGCGCGGGAACAAGGTCACCGCAGTGCGTTCATTCCTCGTCCGAAAGGAGGAGGAGAGATGAAACGACAGGCGAGTGCGTGGTGGATCAGAGCAAGCGTCGCGGGAATGCTGGGGTTGGCGACGGTGATTGCGGGTGCATCGTTCGCGTGGAGCGACCACGACGATGCGAATCGGTCGGGCGGGCACGGTTTCAGCGCCCGCACCCTCAAGGGAACGTACGGGTTCAACTCGTCGTTCAGCATGTTTGTCGCCAGCGGACCGAATCAACCAATCGTGCCGGCGCTGCCCTTCGCGAGCATGGGGCGCATTTCTTTCGACGGTCAGGGCGGGTGCTTGGTGAGCTCGATCGGGAATGTGAACGGGCAGTCCATCCCGTCGACGTCCTCGAGCTGTGTTTACAGCGTGAATTCGGACGGCACCGGGACCAGCGAGGCGGTCTTTCCTGGAACGCCCATCGCCGATCCGATCCCGATCGCGTTCGTGATCACCGACGGAGGCGACGAGTTCCGCGCGGTCGTCACGAAGTTCATCGTCGGAACCTTCACGGCGCGCCGCCAGTAGTTCGCAAGTACGCCACGAGCGCTTCCAGCTTCGCGGCGCCGTGCGGTTTCAAGCCGCGCATCTCGGCGCGGGCGGACTCCACCAGCGCGTCGAAGCGCGGGTTGCCGGCAAGGCGCGCCAGCGTCAGTCCGGTCATCTGCCGATACGGCGCGTTGGTCCTGTCGAACCGTCGGCCCTCGGGCCCGTTCATGACGGCGTCCAGCGACTGCACGGTCTGATGCGCGTCGAGGAACGGGAGCACGCGGTCGCGCAGCACGGGCGCGAGCTCGGCGACCGCCGCCGCGACGTCTTCGGGAGACCGGACCTCGAACCTCTCGTGCTCCGACGCCCCGGAGAAATACGCGAGCATCGTCGCCGTGGTCAGCGTGATGTGGTGGAACTTCGGCGGAGATCCCGAGAAACGATTCATGATCTCCTGAACCTGCTCGATACGCGTCGAGATAGTCAGGGTGAACCTGAACAGCGTGCGGTAGTCGACGAGCGCCACGCCGATGAACTGCGTGCCGCCCGCGATCGGGCGCGCAAGGGATGTCTTCTCATGCGGCTTGAAGCCCGGAAGGTGCGGCTGGAGCTGCTGGATGATTTTCTTTGTCACGATTCTTCGGTCATGCGGGTTCAGTAGTAGAGGTCGACGCCGATCCATCCCGCCCGCGGGGCGCCAGGTCCGAGGAATCTGCGGTTGTCGAACGTCGGTCCGAGGACGTCCGTTGCGTTGCCGAGCACGCCGAACCTCGCGTACTTCGCGTCGAAGATGTTGTTGGCGAGGAAAAAGACATCGGCGTGCGACCAGAAGCGATAGGCGAGGCGCCCATTCACGACGATATACCCGGGGACCGGCGGCAGGAGATTCGCCTCGTCGCCCCGAAGGTACTGTCCGCTGTTCGCGATGACGTTCACGCCCGCCGAGAGCCCGAACCCCGCGATGAAGGTCAGGCCTGCCTTCCCGATGTGCTTCGGGATCGACGGAATGTGGGCGCCCGCCGGGACGTCGATGGCGCCGTTGACGGCATCGGGATGGAGCGCGCTCGGCGCCAGGAAGGCCGTCTCGAAGGTCGCGTTCATGAACGTGTAGTAGAGGGCCCACTCGAGGCGCGACCCACCCGGCAGGCGCTGGCGGCCGATCAGATCGGCCTCGACACCCAAGCGCCGGGTCTGCCCGACGTTGGAGAAGTAGCCCAGGTTCGCGACCATCCCCGAGCTGATGAACTGGATGTCGTTCGAGTTCGTCGTGTCGAACAGCGTCGCGTCGTAGCTGAGCCTGAGCC
>DATMZL010000311.1:0-3746 GCA_035607075.1 Polyangia bacterium | reverse complement strand
TGGCACGGTGACGGTGCGCGACCGCGACACCATGGGCCAGGAGCGAGCGAGCGCCAAGGAGCTGGCGTCGGCGCTGGGCGCCCGCCTGCGTTAGTCAGAAGCAAAAACACAGGGAGCAGCTGAGAAACGGAGGCGCTGCGCTCGCCGGTCGCGCGCACGATCGCCAACCAGGTCACGCGCGGCCTCATGGGCGCCCTGCTCGGGCCCCCGCCGAGACGGCGCCGCACGCGCAACGCCTGGTGAGCCCTACCCGACCTTCGCGCGCAGCGCGCCGCCCAGCTCGCCGACGGCGACGCGCTCCTGCGCCATCGTGTCGCGGTCGCGGACGGTGACCGTCTTGTCGTCGAGGCTCTGGAAGTCGACGGTGATGCAGAAGGGCGTGCCGATCTCGTCCTGGCGGCGATAGAGCTTTCCGATCGCGCCCGTGTCGTCGTAGACGGCGCGCAGGCCCGCCGCTTGAAGGTCGCGCTTCACGCCGCGCGCCAGCTCCACCAGCCGCGGCTCGTTCTTCTTCAGCGGGAACACGGCGACGGTGATCGGCGCCAGCCGCGGGTGCAGGTGCAGCACCGTGCGCGTGAACTCCTCACCGAGCTTCTCGGACACGCCGCGCACTTTTTTGAACACCTCGATCTTGTTCGCGTCGGCGTCGTCCGACAGCGCGAGCAGCTCGGGCAGCGTTCCCGGCAGGCCGGCCGCGATCTTCTCGGCCGCCGCCAGCAGCCGCGTCTTCGTGTCCGCGTCCATCTGCTTGGCGTCGCGCTTCTCGACCGACTTGGCGAAGCTGCCGACCAGCTCCTTCAGCTTCGCCGACTCCTCGGCCGGCGGCTCCTTGACCAGCGACTCGTCGAACGCATCGCACAGGAACGCCAGCGTCGCGCGATCCGCACCCGCCGACGGCTCGATGACGAACGGGACGATGTGCTTCTTCTGTTCCTGGTCGAAGTACTTGAACTCGCCCACCGCGTCGGGGTTTTCAGCGCTGCGGCTGTGGGCCTTGAGGTCGTAGTCGGTCCGGTTCGCGATTCCCTCCAGCTCGCTCCAGCCCATCGGGAACTTGTACTCGAGGTCGACGCAGCGCTTGGCGTAGTGCGCCAGCTCGCTCGGGTCCTGCTCGCGCTGGCGCAGGTTTTCGCGCCGCATGCCGAGGTCCGTGTACCACTTGGTGCGCGCGTCTATCCACATCTGATGCGCGGCCTCGTCGTCGCCCGGCTTGACGAAGTACTCGATCTCCATCTGCTCGAACTCGCGCGTTCGGAAGGTGAAGTTGCCGGGCGTGATCTCGTTGCGGAACGCCTTGCCGATCTGCGCGACGCCGAACGGCAGCTTGCGGCGCATCGTGTCCAGCACGTTGCCGAAGTTGACGAAGATCCCCTGCGCCGTCTCGGGCCGCAGGTACGCGAGGCCGCTGTCGTCGCCGGTGTCGACCGCGCCGACGGTGGTGCGGAACATCAGGTTGAACGGCCGCGCCGTCGTCAGGTCGGTCGAGCCGCACTTCGGGCACTTCAGCTCCTTGGCGGCGATGGCGGCGTTGATCTCTTCCAGCCCCTTCGGATCGCGGCCCTTCTGCGCGACGAACACGTGATCGGCGCGCGGGCGCGACTTGCAGGCGCGGCAGTCGGTCATCGGGTCGGAGAAAGTCGCTTCGTGACCCGAGTACTTCCAGACCAGCCGGTTCATCAGGATGGCGGCGTCGAGCCCTTCCATGTCCTCGCGGTCGTAGACGACCGAGCGCCACCACGCGCGCTTGACGTTGTTCTTCAGCTCGACGCCGAGCGGACCGTAGTCCCAGGTGCTGCCCAGACCCCCGTAGACGGCTGACGACGGAAACACGAAACCGCGGCGCTTCGCGAGGCTGACGATCTGTTCGAGGGACGTGGCGGGCATGACGGCGGAATCTAGTCGATTACCCCACCATGGGCGAGTGGCAGATGATCTGGACGAGCAGACCCTCGGGGCCGTGGAAATAAAGCGAGCGCGAGCCGTCGCGGTGCGTGCGCGGCGACGCCTTCAGCACGACGCCATGCGCTTGCAGGTGGTCGGCCCAGGCGTCGACGTCGCCGGGCGCCGGAACCGCGATGCCGATGTGGTCCAGGCGGCCGTCCCCCGGCACGTCCTTGCGATGCAGCGCCAGGTTGTCGCGCGCGCCGTGGAGGTAGACGTTGTCGGGATCGGGCCGCCACTCGACCGCGTAGCCCATCACGTCGACCCAAAACCGCTCGGCGGCCTCGAGGTCCGCGACGTAGAGCGCGACATGCCGGATGCCCAGCAGCGGCGGGCGGGAGACGCCGCTCATGACTGGCCTCCAGCGCGTGCGACCTTGGCAATGAATTCGACGCTCTTGAGCGGGCCGCTCACGTGATGGTTGATGATCTCGAGCAGCGCCTCGCGGCAGTCGCGGTTGACGTCAGCGGGCAACGGCTGGGCCGCAGCCTCGTCCAGCGACGTCCGCGACAGCCGGATCATCGCCTCGCGCACCGCCGGTTGCAGGGGCCGGCCGCCGCGCGCGCACAGCGTGCAAACGGCGCCGCCGCGGTCGGGATCCCAGCGGAACGCGATCTCGGATGCGGTGCGCCCGGCGAAATTGGCGCCGCCGCAGACGGCGCAGGTGTCGAGGACGGGGCCGAACCCCAGCCCCGCGAATAAACCGATCTCGAACACGCGCAAGCGCTCGGCGCTGGCCCCGTCTCCGTCGAGAAGGCGAAGGAAAAGCGCCATCCAGTCGAACACCGCGGACTCGACCTGGCGCGGCGCGCACAGTTTGCCCACCAGCTCGGCAGCGTACGCGGCGTGCGCCATGCGCGCGACGTCGGAGCCGAGCGCGGCGTGGCTCTCGGTCGCGTCGAAGCGCTCCAGCGTCACCAGCTCGGCGCCGGCGCGCTCGCGAATCGCGGCCGCTCCCAGCGCGCAGAGCGAAAGGCCGCCCGCGAAACGCCGCTGGCTCTTCCGCGCGCCGCGCGCGAGCGCGGAGAGCTTGCCGGTGTCACGGCCGAACAGCGTGACGATGCGGTCGGATTCAGCGTAGTTCACCGCGCGCAAAACAATCGCGGTCGTCACCAGCGTCGACATGCCCCGCGATTCTACCGCTATCGAGCACGTCGACGTGCTCGTGCTCGCGATCGACGAGCCTGACTAGCTCGCGCGAGTAGATCGCGCGTCGTTCGCCGCGACCAGCACGGGCGCGCTCATCGGGCGCGCCATGCTCAACCCCTCGCCCGACTGCGGCGGCCGGCGGAGCAACAACGAGAACGCGATCGTCGCGATCAACACGAAGAGGATCACGAACACCGCGACGCCGAATCCGCGGCGACGGCCGGTCTCTTCCTCCTCGGGAACACCGCCGGCGAGGCTGGGATCGATCACGGGGCTCACCGCCTCGACGCGCGCGGCTTCGTTCTTCGCGTTGACGGCGCGATCGAACAGGCTCAGCGGACGCGCGTCGTTGATCCCGACGGCCTTCGCGTACGAGCGAATGAAACCGCGAACAAAAACGTGCGCCGGCAAACTCGAAAGAGCACCCGCTTCGAGTTGTTCGATCGCGGATCGCGGAACCTTCGTCGATGCAGAGATGTCACCGATGGTCAACGCCCGATCTTCTCGAGCGCGACGGAGGCAGTTTCCAAAATGCTCGTCATCCATGGAGTGGGCAATCTCCAGAGTCGTCTTGTGGACGAGTTTTCTTTAACGTTTTTGGATAGTTACTGCCTAAAAACGCACGCAAGCTAGCAAGGCGCGGCGCAAGCTGTCAA
>DATMZL010000408.1:0-9375 GCA_035607075.1 Polyangia bacterium | reverse complement strand
GCGCCGACGACGCGAAAATCGGGGCTCGCGCCGTCGTTCTTGTGCGCGACGCCCGCCGGGATGACGGCGACGTCACCGGCCACGAGCGTGACGGTGACGCCGCGCCCGCCGCCCAGGCGGGCCGTCACGCGGCCCTCGTAGATGCCCAGCACCTCGTGCGCCGTGCTATGGTAGTGGTACACCGAGAAGAGGCCGTTGCGCCAGGCAGACGACCAGCCGTTTGCCTCGAACATCTGTTCGAAGACGGCGGCGTTCGGCGTCGCGAGCACGCCGCGGTAGATGAGGACGGGCAGGCGGCTGTTCGGGAACACCCCGTCGTCGGCGAAGAGGTGCGTCTCGGGGTCGGCGGGGCGCCGATCCGGCTGGGCGCGTCCGGCCGAAGATGCCATGCGGCAAGAATATCGCAGGCAGCTTGGGGCTTTCCACGCGCCAATTAGTTAGCGTCCTTACCTCGACCGCTATCGGGTTTCGGCAATCGTTTCCAGATAGAAGTTGGTGAGCCGCGGCACCGAGGCATGGGACACTTCCTCCCGTCGTGCAAGCGGCGAGACGAAGGTCCACGATCATCGAGGTGGCGGCGCGCGCGAACGTCGCGTTCAGCACCGTGTCGCGTGTGCTCAACGGCGGGTACGCAAGCCCCGAGGTGCGGGCCCGCGTCGAGCAGGCGGCCCGGGAGCTGAACTACACCCCGTCGCCGATTGCCCGCAACCTGAAGACGGGCCGGCAGGGATGCATCGGCGTGGTCGTGGAATCCAGCCAGTGCTCGTGGTTCACGCAGGTGCTGGGTGGGATCGAGGAGGCGCTGGCCGACAAGACGGTGAGCGCGCTGCTCGGCAGCCTGAACCTGCGCGGCAGCTACGACGCGTCCACGATCGAGCGCTGGATCGCGGACCGGCGCATCGACGGGCTGATCTTCGCGCGCTGCACGCGCCAGGAGGAAGGCCTCGTCAGCCAGGCGCGCCAGGCGCAGATCCCGATGGTGTTCATCGCGCCCGACGAGAACTTCGCCGCCGGTCCCGTGTTCGTCGCGCGCAACCGCGAGGCGGGGCGCACGCTGGCCGAGCACCTGATCGCGCTCGGTCACCGGCGGTTCGCGTTCCTGGGTGGACCGCAGCAGTCGGTGGACGCGATCGAGCGTCTGAATGGATTGCGCGAGGCGCTGGCGGCGCGCGAGCTGGAGCTGGATCCGGCCAACGTGCAGTTCGGCGAGAGCTTCCCGGCACAGGGCGCGGCGGCTTACGCGGAGCAATGGCAGGCGATGCCGCGCGCGTCGGCGCCGACCGCGGTGGTGTGCGCGAACGACACGCTCGCGATCGAATTCTTGCGCGTGATCCTTCAGCATGGCGTGCGTGTGCCCGACGAGGTTTCGGTGGTCGGGTTCGACGGCGTTCCCGAGGGCGCGCTCTACTGGCCCGGGCTGACGACCGCGAAACAGCCGTCGCAGGCGCTGGGCATGGCCGCCTGCCGCGCGCTGATGCAGATGATCGACAGCCCGGAGGCTGCGGAACCGGAGCGGATCGACTTGCCCGCCGAGCTGATCGTGCGTGAGAGCACCGGACCGGCGAAGGGCAGCGCGGCGAAGAAGCCCCGGTAGCGACGCGACGGGTCGTTCTCGAGAACGAGGTTTCGGAGGAGAGGAAGACGCGGGCCGGCACGGGGAGAGAGAGGAGATCTCCCCCCGTGCCGGGACCGCCCTCCACAACCGCGCAGGCCGGTCTTGCGCGGACCGGCCTGCGCGAGATTTCGGGTTACATCGACCGTACGAAGTTCACGACGTCCGTCCGCTGTGCAGCAGTCAGGGCGTTGAACGCGTTGCGCGCCGCCAAGCCCTGGCCGTCGTGCGCCGCGATCGCGCACGGGACGTCGCCGCAGCGGCCGTCGTGGAGCAAGAGCGGACGGAACCGAACGCCCCACAGCGGCGCGGTCCGCATCCGGCGCGTCACCGCGACCGTGTCGCCCGCGTTGCCGATCATGTCGCCGAGCGTGCCCATGTCGTGAACGAGGAAGTCGGAGAACGGCTGGAACTGCGTGTTGCTGGGAACGCCGTTGGGCGCCGGGCTGGGCGTCGTGAACACGCGCCGGGTGTGGCAGTTCGCGCAGCCGATCTGATCGTAGAGCGGCGTGCCGCGCGCGATCGCGCCCGAGTTCGAGAGATCGCGCGGCGGTGGCGCGAGGTTGGTCATGAACCGTTTGAAGTTGTCGATGTCCTTCTGGATCTTCGTGATGCCGCCGGCGCAGCTGCCGACGGAGTCGTCGGTGCCGGCAGGGACGCCGGCGGGCGCGGGCGGCGCGAGATCGTCGCAGCCGGCGGGGACGGGAATCCCGTTGGGCGCCGACTCCGTCGCGAACGCCGTCACCGACGTTCCCTGGAAGCAGCTCTGCGTGGTGATGCCCATTTCGTTCAGGTAGGCGTCGGCAGCGAACTGCAGCAGGTTCGGGACGCCGGCCTTCCAGCCGAAGCGCCCGACGCGTTGTCCGCCGATGCGCTGGCCGGCGTCGCGATCGTTGGGCAGCACGGTGCTGACGACGTTGGCGATGCCGCGCGTGGCGACCGGTTCGCTCGCCGCCATGCCGGTGAAGAACGAGTCCGGCATCGAGTCGACGAGGCCGAGCCCGAACAGCGGCGTGGTCAGGCGGCCGACGTTGTGGACGGTCGCCTCGGCCGGTTCGACCTCGAGCGGCGGGTTGCAGCTCTGGCCGTTCAGACCCGTGAACGCGCCGACCGTGAACAGCTGGCGTAGCGAGCCGCCGCGGTTCCCCAGCGGATCGAACAGGCCGTTGACGAACCGGCCGTAGCGGCGCTCGATGCGCGTGGCAGAAGCGCCCCCGATCGCGCCCGCGTCGTGACAGACGGCGCAGCCCTCGGCGTTGAAGATCGGCCCCAGGCCCTCGTCGATCTCTTCCTCGGCCTGGAAGTTCGCCTTGAACTCGGCGAAGTTCTGGTCGTTCGTGCTTGTGCCCGGCAACCTGTCGCCGAGAAGCGACGACTGCTCGACGAAGATGTCTTCCTCGGGAACGTCCGCACAACCCGCCGCGCCAATCATTGCCCCCGCAGCGAGAACAATCATTGTTCTGCTTGTTTTCATGTTCATTGTGATTTCCTCTTTGTTTGTGGGTGCGCCGCGCTCGTGCGGGGGAGCCGAGCGACTTCAGCGTCTTGCTGATCACGTCGCAAACAAACGTTTCGCGTAGGCAACAAATCTCCGGAATCGCGCGCGCAACGTTTTTCGCCGACACGCGACGACATGGAAACCATGTGGTTTCCATAGCGGCTCAACCATGAGATTGCGATTCCTCGATCGTCGAATGCGCGAGAGGAAGTGGCGGTCGAGATGCGAGCAGGCGGCGTCTTCGTGATCCCGAGCGACCGCGCGCTCTCTAACGCGCTCGCGCTGCAAGAACGCGACCCGAGTCCGAAATCTTCGTCCGATCAAGGGCGCCGTCACACACGTCCCGCGCAGACGGCAGACGGCCAGGAGGGCTCCCGTCATGTTCACCGCCGGTACGCGATTGGTCTGTCTCGTGATCGTCTGTGCGCCGCTGCCGGCGTGGCACGGTGCGCGCGCCGCTGCGCCGCCGGCGCCGCTGATCGAGGGCCGCAACGCGCCCAAGCGCCCGACCGTCGAGGTGAAGGAGGTCGAGCGCCGTTTCACGAAGCCCGTGACGCCGGGGCCCGCGGCCAGGGAAAAGGCGGCGCCGGTCGCGCTGGAGACCTTGCTCCAAGATCGGAGGAGCAAGGGAAAGCGAATCACCGACGCCCAGATCGAGCGCATGCGGAAGCTGATCGCGCTGACCGACGAGAACGATCCGCAGAAACCCGATTTCTATTTCCGCGCCGGCGAGCTCTACGGCGAGAACCAGCGCTTCTACTTCAACCAGGCGCACGCGCTCGATCAGAAGATCTTCGAACTGCCGCCGACGAGGCGCGGGCCGCTGAAGGCCGAGCAGGAGAGCGACCTGCGTCAGGAACAGACCTGGCTGCTGGAGGCGGTGAGGGCTTACATCGGCGCGACGAAGTATCCCAAGTACGAGCGCATGGACGAGGTGCTGTTCCGCCTCGCGGCGCTGCTGACGAGCGTGAAGAAGGACGACCAGGCGCGCGAGTACTTTCACCGCCTGATCAAGGACTACCCGAATTCGAAGTACATCCCGGACGCGTACCTCGCGTTCGCCGAGCACGCCTTCGAAGCCGGCGAGATGGACGCCGCGCTGAAGTTCTACGAGAAGGTCGAGCAATTCCCGAAGTCCAGCGTCTATCCGTACGCCGCCTACAAGAAGGGCTGGTGTCACGTCAACCTGGGCGACTACAAGGCCGCGCTGGAGACGTTCGTCGGCGTCGTGCGGCTGACGCAATCCGGGAAGCTTACCGTCGACCGCAAGCAGCTGGAGGTGCTGGCGCGCGAGGCGAAGAAGGACATCGTGAAGGCGTACGCGCAGGTCGGCGGCGCGGACAAGGCGCGCCTGTTCTTCGCGAAGGTCGGCGGCGACTACGCGCCCAAGATGATGGAGCTGCTCGCGGAGCGTTACTGGGAGGACGGCAAGGCGTCGGAGTCGACGCGCGTCTACAAGCAGATCATCGCCGACAACATGCAGAGCCCGCGCGTCTGCGAGTGGCAAAGCAAGGTCCTGCGCAATTCGCTGTCGTTGCCGAACTACGACAAGGCGCTGGTGACGCAGGAGCTGGAACGCCTGGGTCTGGTCTACCAGAAGGCGCCGCCGACGAAGCGCGAGCAGGCGGCGGAGTGTCGGGCGTCGTTCCACGACGCGGCCCGCGAGCTGGCGCTGATCTGGCATCGCGAGGGGCAGAAGCTCCAGGACGTGAACACCTTCGACCTGTCCGAGCGTGCGTACAGGCTGTTCCTGTCGCACTTCGGCGACGACAAGCAAGCCTATGAGATGCGCTTCTACCGGGGCGAGCTCCTGTGGGTGCTGCGGCGTTGGAAGGACGCCGCCGAGCAGTACACCGAGGTGATCGCGTCGCAGCCGAGCGGCAAGTACACGCGCGAGGCGGCCTACGCGGCGGTGCTGGCCTGGCAGAACGCGCTGATGAGCGGCGACGAAGCGACCCGGCGGCAGGAGCCGCAGGCGCGCAACGATCGTCTGGCCGACAGCGCCACGTGCAGCAAGCGGACACCGCGCACGATCCCCGACAACCAGCAGAAGATGATCGCCGCCTTCCACACCTACGCGAAGCAGGTGCCCGACGCGCCCGAGATCCCGGTGATGCTCTACCGCGAGGCGTACATTTATTACGACTACGACCAGTACGATCGCGCCGAACCGCTGTTCCTGCAGGTCGTCCAGAAGTACCCGAAGCACGAGCTGGTGGTCTTCTCGGCGAACCTGTTTCTCGATTCGCTGAACATCGAGTGCAAGAGCGCCGAGGTGCTGGAGTGGACGAAGAAGTTCATCGACACGCCCGCGCTGATCGGCAATCCCGAGCTCGGGCCCGTGTTGATCTCGCTGCTCGCCGACAGCTACGAGCAGGAAGGCAGGCGCTATGAGAAGCGCGGTGACTTCAAGGAGTGCGGGCGGTCGTTCTTGGCCGCAGCCGAGGCGCTGGACACGCACAGCCGGCATGGCGAGCGACTCTGGAACGCCGGGCAGTGCTTCCAGAACGCGCACCTGGTGGGCCAGGCGGTCAAATCGTGGGACGCGCTCATCAAGGCGCACCCGAAGCACGAGCTGGCGAAGCGGGCGCTGTATCGCATCGGCGCCGGCTACCAGCAGCTCGCGTTCTACGAGCGCGCTTCGGACAATTACGAGGCGTTCGCGAAGAAGTATCCGGGCGAGCCGCCGGCGCGGACCGCGCTGGGCAACGCGACCGTGTTCCGCGAAGGGCTGCAGCAGGCGCGCGAGGCGCTGGCCGACATGGACGCTTACGTCGATCTCTACGGCGGCCGCAACCCAGAGGACGCGGCGGGCGTGTTCTTCCAGAAGGGCGAGGTCTACGAGGCGCAGAACCGTACCGATGATCTGCGCGCGCACCTGCGCAGCTACCTCGATCGGTGGGGCAAGCACGGCGGCCTCGACCGGCAGGTGCAGGCGCACTTCCGCCTCGGCGAGCTGGCCTGGAAGTTGTCGTGCACGCACGCGTCGAGCGACGGCGCCTGCGTCCACGTCGAGCGGCTGACGCAATCCCGCAGCCGCCAGGTGATCGAGGCCGCCAACCGTAAGCTGGGAACAGGCAAGCGCACGCAGTGCGGGCCGGCGACCAAGTCGAAGATCGTCGTGTTCGATCGCAACCGGCAACAGACCGCGACCGCTGAGGAGCACTTCCGCGCGGTGATCGACCTGTGGAAGGGCGGCGACGCGTCGAATCCGATCGCGGGTTCCGACGCCGAGGCGCGCCGTGCGGCCGCCGCGCACGCCGCCGCCGGGGCCGCCTTCTACCTGGCGGAACGCGACTACGAGGACCTGCTGCGCGTGAAGTTTCCGCAGAGCCTCGACTTCTCCGATCCGGGGCGCGTGCGTAATCCGCAGCGGCGCGCCGCCGTCGCGAAGAAGCTCGCGGACTCGAAGAAGCGGTTCGCCGCGTATCTCGACGAAAAGACGCGCCTCCTCGAGAAGACGCGCCTGCGCTACCTGGAGGTGTTCAAGCTGCGCCAGGCGCACTGGACGATCGCCGCCGCGGCGCGCGTCGGCGAGCTGCACCAGGATTTCGCGGGCCAGCTTTACACGGCGGACATTCCGAAGGATCTGCCCGAAACCGACCAATGGGGAAACCACCCGCGCGATCTCTACTGCGAGCAACTGGAAGATCACGCGGAGAAGGTCGAGACGAAGGCGGTCGAGGGTTTCCGCGCCTGCCTGGACGCCGCCACCCAGCAGTCCTGGTTCAACAACTGGTCGCGCGCATGCGAGCGCGAGCTGAATCAGCTGCGCCCGGTCGAGTTCCCCGTCGCGTCCGAGGTGAAACCCGAAGCGGGCTACGTCCCGATGAGCATCGCCCCCGCGTCCATCGCTTCGATCGACTGACCTTGTTCATGCCGCGAACGCCGAATCACCGAAGCTGTTTGCCCTCGCCCCGCGAAGCGGGGAGAGGGTAAGGGGGTAAGGGTGAGGGTCTGCGGTCACCGCGCGTCCGGCATCACCGGAACGCCGTCGCGTCGCGCCGCCTGCACGCGGGCCAGGCAGCGGCGCTCCGCGGCCTCGCCGGCGTCGGCGCACGATCGATAGACCGCGAACACGCGCCCGGCGCGGCAGCGCAGCGCCGGATCGCCGCCGTCGGGGCCGACCGATTGAAAGGTGACCTGGCTGTGCATGACGTCGAGCGCCGCGCCCTCGGCGCAGTCGCGCCCCGCCAGGAACGACTCGGCGAGGACCTGGTACGCGCGCGCCAGCGACGTCAGCCGTCGCCCGCACGCGCGTGACGAGCTCCGGTTGCGGAAGCAGGCCTGGATCTCGGGCGCTTCGGTCTGTCGCGCGAGCGCCTGCTTCAGATCCTTGCGGCGCGCCGGCTTGTTGCCCGCGTAGCGCGCCTCGTCGGCTTGTGCCGTAACGGCGAGCAGGCGATCTTCGATTGCCGGCATCGACGCCACCGGGCAGTTGGCGAGCAGCGCGGCGCGGCTGCCGCTGACGCCGTCCAGCGGTTCGAGCTGCCGGCGGCCCTTGTCGCAGTTGCCGCGCAACATCTCGCAGGTGGCGCGCCGCCGCAGCGCGCGCTCTGACAGCGCCGCCGGCCAGGCGTCGATAGGCACCTTGTTCAGCGCGTTCAGGCAAGCGGCTCCGTCGCGATCGGCGTGCGAACCGTCCGCGAAATCGAGCAGCGTCCGCGCGTCGATCTCCGGGTGGTGGTGCGCCCAGGCAGCGGCGAGAGCGTGTGCGTGCGCCGCGGCCGCCCTCCTGTCTTCGGCGGTGGGTCGGGTGTGCGTGCGCGGCGGCGGTCGCGTCGCCGGGATCTCCTTCGGAGGCGGTAGCGCCGGGGTCGTTGCCGGGCCGGTCGCGATCGCCGTCTCGCGCACCTGCGGTAACACGGGGCTCGGCAGGGCGACCGGCGACGTGCGCCGGTGCGTGCCGACGATCGAGACGGTCGCCGTCGTGGCCAGGACGACGCCGATCGCCCCCGCGATCAGCACCGGCTTCATCGCCCGCGGCGCGCGCGCGGCCGCCAGCGCGTCCAGCAGCGCGTCCATCGACGGAAACCGGTGGGCGGGCGCGACCGCCAGACCGCGCGCGATCACGCGGTCGATCTCGCGCGGGATCCCGTCGCCGCCCGCCGGCGGATGTCCGGCGCGGATCGCGGCGGCGATCTCGCCCGCCGTCTGCCCCGGGAACGGGCGCCGCCCGTGCAGTGATTCGTACAACGAGACGCTGAACGAAAATTGATCCGAGAGCGCGTCCGCCGATTTCCCGTCGTGCTGTTCGGGCGCCATGTACGCCGGCGTCCCGAGCACCGAACCGGTCTGGGTCAGCCCGGTCGGCAGCGCCGACGGGTCGGGCGTCGCCGTCGCCGCCTCGGCGAGGCCGGCCAGACCGAAGTCGCCGATCAGAACGCGGCCGTTGCGCGCGACAAGGATGTTCTCCGGCTTGACGTCGCGGTGGACGACGCCCAGCTGGTGCGCGGCGGAAAGGCCGCGTCCGACCTGTTGGTAGAGATCGAGGATCCGCCGCCAGTCGGGCCGCGGCTCCGCCTCCGAGATCCAGCTCGACATCGGCCAACCGTCGACCAGCTCCATCACGACATACAGCTCGGGATCGACGCCGCCGACGTCGTGCACGGTCAGCACGTTCGGGTGCGACAGCGACGCCAGCAGCTGCGCCTCGCGCAGGAAGCGCGCGCGCCGCCGCTCCGCCGACGGCGCGGCGGCCAATTCACGCAAGCGCTTGACCGCGACCTTGCGCTGCAGCTTCGTGTCGAACGCCGTGTAGACGACGCCCATGCCGCCGATGCCCAGCGGCTCGAGCAGCTGGAAGCGCTCGCCCAACCAGTCGCCCTGGCCCGGTGTCATCGTGCGCGCCAGCTCGGCCAGCGTGCGGCCGCAGGCGGGGCAGCCATCGCCGTGCGCCTGCAGCGCCTGCAGCTCCGTCTCCGACAGCGTCCCCTCCAGCAAGCGCGTGAACGTCTTGTCGGACGGGCACGACGTCCCCTCGGGCCGCGGCTCCGCCTCCGAGATCCAGCTCGACATCGGCCAACCGTAGACCAGCTCCATCACGACATACAGCTCGGGATCGACGCCGCCGACGTCGTGCACGGTCAGCACGTTCGGGTGCGACAGCGACGCGAGCAGCTGCGCCTCGCGAAGGAAGCGCGCGCGGCGCCGCTCCGTCGGCGCGGCGGTCGCCAGCTCGCGCAACCGTTTGACCGCGACCTTGCGCTGCAGCTTGGTGTCGAGGGCGGTGTAGACGACGCCCATTCCACCGATGCCCAGCGGT
>DATMZL010000322.1:0-3103 GCA_035607075.1 Polyangia bacterium | reverse complement strand
GGTCGAGACCGACCAGGCGCCCGTCCGGCGCCGACCGTTCCAGCACCGCGAACGCATGTCCGCCGGCGCCCAGGGTGGCGTCGCAGTAGACGCCGCCCGGCTTCGGGGCCAGCCAGGCCAGCGCCTCATCCAGCAGGACCGGGGCATGCCCACCCCCGCTCCCGTGACGCGGATCGGCAACGGGAGGCGGCGCGGTCATGGGGCTCTTCATTCTTTTCCGCGCCGCCCGCCTGTCAAGTTTTCGGAGGCATTATTCTTCGTAATTTCAATTAGATAAGGCGCCTACCTCCGGCGCGCGGCCCGATCAGCAGGTGGTGCAGGGAACGTGATGCGACTCACCGTCGGAGAACGTGATGTCGAGCATTAAGGGAATCGGCTAACCCCGCTTGACTAAAGGGTTTGTTGCTGTATCCTGTCGCGGCTGTTGTTACGGGAGTTGGACCAGGATCGCACCCAACTAGGAGACGGGGATGGACGCCAAGTTTTTCGAGATCGACAACAGAATGGAAGCGCTGCGGACGAAGACCGCGAGCTTCCCCGCGAAGATCCTGAAGGATTACCGCGACCGGCTGGACGTCTCGTGGATCTTTCACGATAACGCGCTCGAAGGCGTCGTCCTCTCCTTCGCCGAGCTGAAGGCGGCGATCGATCAGCGCATCATCAGCGACGTCACGCTGATCCCGATGTACGAAGAGGTCCGGAATCACAAGACCGCGGTCGACTTCGTTCGCGAGGCGAGCACCGCCAAGAAGCCGCCGATCGTCGACCTGGATCTGGTGCGCAAACTTTACGCGCTCTTGACGCCGGAAGAAGCCGCGAAAGGCTACCCGTACCGACGGGAAAACCCGCTTCACCGCCTCTACTATCACGAGATCGCGGCGCCCGAGAAGATCACGTACCGGATGCGCAAGCTCGGCGAGTGGATGGAGTCGGACGAATTCGCAGACTTGCACCCGATCACGCGGGCCGTGAAGGCGCACTTCCGCGTGCTCAGCATCTACCCGTGGACCAAGAACTCGGGCAAGGTCGCGCGGCTGCTCATGAACTTCATTCTCATCAAGCACGGCTACCTGCCCGCCGTGATCCATTCGATCGAACGCCAGCGCTACTACGAGGTGCTGCGCTTCGAGAACGACGGCCTCATGAACCTGGTCGTCGAGTCGCTCGAGAACAGCATCGAGACGACCGCGAAGTTCCTCGACGAGATCAACGGCCTCCGCGTGAAGCGCGCCAGCTAGCGGCTCGCTCCACCGACGGCCGACGATCCGACCCGCTGGCTGCGCCGGGCCTGCGCTTCCGGTGCCGTTTTTCGGCGAACGCTTCCGGATCAGGGATGAAAGCGCCGGGCGAGCGCAGGGTGGCTTTGCCAGCCCGGAGCGAGCGGGGGCGGGGGGCGCCGAGCGAGCGAAGCGAGCGAACGCCCCCCGATCAAATAGAGAAACGCGCCGGGGAGGCTCGCTCCGCCGGCGCGTTCTGGTCCGCTAGGGGACTGGTCAGGGGCTGCGTGCCGCGGGGCACCGCCCAGTTGTGAGTCCGGCGCGAGCCGCGCCGAATTTCTGGTCTACGTCCTTTGTGTTGAAGGCTCGGGACGCGTTGCTGACGAGATCTCGAAGATCCCGCGGCTATCGATCACCGCGGGTCGAGAGGAGGCTTACCGGTCGGTCTCCTTTTTTCCGAACCGGGAAAGAGAGCGTAGAGACAGCGTACCGTGCGTTTGGGTGCGTTTACTCATGCGTTCTTCTCCTCCTTCTTGGGGCCAGTCGCTCGCGGACCCTTCCTGGATGCTAGCGTGTCGCGCGGGATCGCGCCACTTGCGTGATAGAAGAATCCGATGGCAACGGGCAAGCTGAGCGGCGGACGCGGCGCGCGGTTCGCTGTGGCGCTGGATCCGGCGGCGGCGTCGCTGAACGCGTCATCCCACTTCGACAAGCGCCTGCTGAATGACGATGTGCGTGGCAGCCAGGCCCACGCCAGGATGCTCGCCGCTCGCGGGCTGATTTCGGCCGCCGACGTCGACGCGATCGTGGCGGGGCTCGACCGTGTGCGCGACGAGTTTCTGACGCACGCCCGCGAGATGGACCCGGCGCTGGAAGACGTACATATGAACGTCGAGACGCGCCTGATCGAGTTGGTCGGTGACGCCGGGCGGCGCCTGCACACCGCCCGCAGCCGGAACGATCAGGTGGCGACCGACATGCGGCTTTACGCGCGGCGCTCCGCGGTCGAGCTTGTCGGGTTGATCGATCAGTCGCGCTTGGCGCTGGTCCGTCAGGCGCGAACGCACGCGTCGACGTTGATGCCCGGGTACACGCACCTGCAGCGCGCGCAGGTGGTCACGCTGGGGCACCACCTGCTGGCGTACGCCGAGATGCTGGGACGTGATCGCGGCCGATTGATCGACGCCGAACGGCGCAGCGCCGAGTCGCCGCTGGGTTCGGGCGCGCTGGCCGGGACGGGCCTCCCGATCGATCGCGCGGCGACGGCCGCGGATCTCGGATTCGCGGGCGGGCCGACGCACAACAGCCTGGACGCCGTATCGGATCGCGACTTCGCCGCCGAGATCGCGTTCGCGTGCGCGCTCGCGTGCGTGCACCTGTCGCGCCTCGGCGAGGAGCTGGTGCTCTGGTCGACCGCGGAGTTCGGCTTCGTGCGCCTCGGCGAGGGTTACTGCTCGGGCAGCTCGCTGATGCCGCAGAAGCGCAACCCCGACATCGCCGAGTTGTTGCGCGGGAAACCGGCGCGCGCGATCGGCGACGTCGTCGCGCTGCTGACGATCAGCAAGGGGCTGGCGCTGGCGTACAACAAGGACCTCCAGGAATCGCAGGAGCCGCTGTACGACGCGATCGACACCGCGCGGCTGGCGCTGGGCGTGACGCCCGGGTTGATCGCCGGGCTGGAGTTCGACGTCGCGCGCATGCGTGCCGCCGCCGACGATCCCGCGCTGGGCGCGACCGATCTCGCCGAAGAGCTGGTGCGAGGCGGAATGCCGTTCCGCACGGCGCACGAGATCGTGGGCCGGCTCGTCCGTCACGCCGAGGAAAAGAAGATCTCGCTGCGCGATCTGTCCGCGGACGATCTGCGCGCCGTCGATGCGGCGCTGACG
>DATMZL010000334.1:0-3515 GCA_035607075.1 Polyangia bacterium | reverse complement strand
GGCGCGCTGACGACGGTCGAGGGCGCGGCGCGCGCGCAGCGCGACCGGACGCAGCTCGGGCTCGACGAGCACCAGCGCGCGGCCGGTGGTCGCGATCGCGTCACCCAGCCACGGCGGGCCGATCACCACGACGGGAGCGCGTCCTTCCGTCCAGCGCAACACAGCCGCGAGAGTCGGCGCGCTGCCGAGCGCACCCGAGAGCAAGGGTCCCTTGACGCCCATCTTCCTTCTTCGGGGCGCGACCCTATCATGAGCGAGCCGACATCAATGACGTTCTGCATTCGGCTGGCACCTGGAGCGCCTCTGCAGAAGATCGGCGGTAAAGCGAGGTCGCTGCTGCGGCTCGCGGACGCGGGTCTGACTGTGCCCAAGGCGATCGTCGTGACGACCGATCTGTTCGCGACGTTGCGCGCGGACGGACCCAAGCTTCCGTCGACGCTGAACACGCCGGGCGCGCTGACGACGGTCGAGGGCGCGGCGCGCGCGCTGGCGGCGGCGCCGTGGCCGGCGGGTTTCGCGTCGACGCTCGCGCGTGAGATCGACACGCTGGTCCCCGAACCCTGGGCGCGCTACGCGGTGCGGTCGTCGGCGTCGATCGAGGACGACGCCGGCGCGCTGGCGGCGGGGCTGTTCCTGTCGCGCGTCGACGTCGCGCGCGTCGAGGTGCTGGAGGCGGTGCGGGCCGTGCTCGGCTCGGCGATCTCGCCGGCCGTGGTCGCCTACCTGGCGCAGCACGGCCTGGAATCGGACAACCTGGGCTTCGCCGTCCTGATCCACGAGTTCGTCGAGGGCGAGGCCAACGGCGCCGCCGCGTTCGACCCGGCGCGGGCCGAGCCGCCGACGATCGAGGTGCACTCGGGCCGGGTACCGGCGATCGAGGGCGCCGTACGCACGCGGGTCGAGGAGGCTGTGCGTGCGCTCGCGAAGACCAGCGGCGCGGTCGAGCTGGAATGGGTGGTGAGCGACGGGCAGCCGACGTTCCTGCAGCTGCGGCCGCTGCAATCGCCCGCGCGCCTGCCCGCCCGCCCGGTCGTGGCGCTGCCGTCCTTCGATCCAATCTCGGCGGCGACGGATCGCGATCTGAACGACACCGACTGGCACTGGGACGCGGCCCACAACCCGTTGCCGCTGTCGCCCGCGCAGGCGGGGCTGGTGTCGCTGGTCGACGAGCAGTGCAAGATCGGCCTGCGCCAGCGCGTGGTCGGCGGCTACCTGTTCTACGCCACCGATCCGACGTCCGAGACGACGCCGATCGGCGCGGCCGATGCGTTGCGCGGCCTGTGGGAAGCCGCGCGCCAGCGGCTGGCGCGGCCGACGCCGACGCTGGAGCAGGCGCTGGAGACGTTCGTCGCGATCTACCAGCCGCTGTTCGGGGTCGTGCAGCCTAACTCGCGGGCCGCGACCGGCGTGCTGGCGGCGTACCTGCGCCGCAACGGCTTCGATCCCGCGCCGCTGCTCCCCAAGCTGCTGTCGGGCGTGTCGTCGGCGGCCACCGAGCGAGCCCGCCGCGCGCGCGCGCTGGCCGAGGCTGTCGATCCGAAGCTGCGGGCCGCGGCGCTGGACGCGTACCTGGAGGAATTCGGCGACGAGGCGCCGCGCTGGGACGTTGCCGCGCCCACCTGGCGCGAGCGTTCGGCGTCGCTCGAGCGGCTGATGCGCGGCACGAACGTCGGCGCGCCGATCGACGATCGTTCGTGGCGCGAGGCATCGGCGGCGGTGCGGGCGCGGCTGTCCGAGGACGCGCACACCGAATGGGAATCGCGGCTGTCGGTCGCGCGGCGGGCGGTCGCCGTCGCCGAGGACGACGACGCGCTGTACGCGCGGCTGCAGGCGCACGTGCGGCGGGCGCTGCTGGGTGAGGGCGAGCGGTTGTGGCAGAGCGGCGTGCTGGCGGATCCGAACGAGGTGTTCTGGCTGCCGCTGGAATCCGTGCGCCGGGACGCGCGACGTGAGGCGCCGCTCGGTTACGAAGAAGCCGCGCTCGCGCTGACGGCGGCGCGCAGCGCCGATGCCGAGGCGCGCACCAATCCGCCGCCGCTCGGCGCGGCGGACACGCTGGAGGTGGGCGCCGACATGGTGCGCGGGCGCCCGGGCGCCGCCGGCGCGCGCATCGGCCCGGTTCGCATCTACCGCGGCGATCACGAACACGATCACGACGGCGAGCACGTGCTGGTCGCGCGCACGCTGCTACCGACGGAGTTACCGCTGCTGTCGCCGGCGGCGATCGTCGTCGAGACGGGGGGCGTCCTCGACCACGTCGCGGCGCAGGCGCGCGAGCGCGCCATCCCGGCGGTCGTCGGCGCGGTCGGCGCGTGCCGCGCGCTACGCGACGGCGATCAGGTCCTCGTCGACGGCAGCGCCGGTCTGGTCGTCAGGCTCGCTTGAGGTGCGCGAGCCCGCCGGCCTTCATCAGCGCGGCGAGCTCGCGGTAGCCGCCGATCGGGCGGCCCTCGACGAAGATGACGGGCACGGTGCGCCAGTTCGCGCGTTCGACCAGGGCGGCGCGCGCTTGATGGTCGCCGGTGACATCGATGGTCTCGAACGGGATGCCGTTGTTCGTGAGAAGCTCTTCCGCGCGCCGGCACCAGCCGCACGTCTTCGTGCTGAACACGGTGATGGCGTTCGTTCCAATCGGGTCCTGCATTTCCTGCACTGACAATCGATGCCGACGCGCGCGCGTCGGTTTCGTCGCGACTACCGATCTTCCTAACGATCTTCCTAACGATCTTCGGGCTCGCCGTCGTCGGAAAGGTACTCGAGGATCACCTCATCCAGGCCCTTGTCGTCGCCAAGCTCGGCCGCAAAGGCGTCCGTACCGGCGGGCGGCTTTCCGCCCGGCGGATCCCAGGGCATCTTCACGTCGGCGCCCGACCGTCGCGACGGCGCGGGCGCGCTGGTGATGATCGGCTGCTGGCCGCTGTTGCTCCGCGACGACGGACCCGGCGTCTCCCACGGCATGCGAATCTCGCGCGACGACGCCAGCGGCTGAGGCGCGGTCTCGGGTGAGACCGCCGCGCGCCCGCCCTTGCTCGGGACGACGACGCCGTCGGTGGCGGCGACGGGCGCCGCCGGTTTCGCACGGGTGGCGGTCGTGCCCGTCGACGCAGGACGCGCGTTGGCGGGCGTGGCGCTCGCCGGCGTCCCGTTCACCGGCGGCGCGCCGCCGCCGACGTTGATGACGACGTTACGTCGGACGACCACGCCGTCGGCGGAGCTGGACAGCACGACCGGGGGCCGGCGAACCCCGCCAGGTTTCACCATGACCACCGGCTTCGTCGCCGGCGCGGGCGTCGCAGCGGCGGCGATGGGCGCGGTCGCGGGCGCCGCTCCGGGTCGACCGACCGGCGTGGGCACGGCCGCGTTCGCGGGCAGCTCGGGCTGCGCCTGCGCAACCGCGGATTCGACCGCCGGCGCCGGCGCGGGCGCTGCCTTGGGCTTGCCGTTCTCGTCCAGCATCGCGGGCTCGCCGCGCGCGACGAAGAACGCGCCGATGCGTACGTCGTGCTCGCCGTGCG
>DATMZL010000342.1:0-2419 GCA_035607075.1 Polyangia bacterium | reverse complement strand
GCGTGGGCGGTGGCGCGCGCGGTGGATCGGCGGGAAGCGCGAACGGCGGCGGGGCGGGCGGCGGCGGCAGCGCCACGCAGGGCACGTACTACGTCTCGCCGTCGGGCAGCGACACGAATCCCGGCAGCGTGAGCGCGCCCTTCCTGACCGTCGCGAAGGCGCGCGACGTCGTCCGGACCGTCAACGGCAACATGAACGCGGACATCGCCGTCTATCTCCGCGGCGGCAACTACCCGGTCGCCGGCACGATCGCCTTTGCGCCGGCGGACTCGGGCACGAACGGCCACCGCATCGTCTATCAGGCGTATCCGGGCGAGGCGCCCGTTCTGAACGGCGCCACGAAAGTCACCGGCTGGTCGGTCTCGAGCGGCAACGTCTACAAGGCAGCGCTCGCCCGCTCGACGAAGCTTCGCAACCTCTACGTGAACGACGCGCGCGCGTCGCTGACCAAGAAGACGGTCACCTCGCAGGGCGGCACCGGGACCTACGCGGTGACGGCGGGCCAGGCGAGCTGGGCCTGGACCGGCGGCAGCAACAGCGACGGGGCCAAGTACAAGACGGCGGACGTCCCGGCGATCGCGGCCAACAAGGACGACCTCGAGATCATGAACGGGACGACGTGGAACGAGAACATCGTCTGCGTCAGGGACGTCGTCACCACGTCGGACGGGTACCGCGGGCTGCTTTTCCAGCAGCCGTACGGCGCGATCGCTCAGCTTCCCGGGTGGAGCGCGGGGTTCAGCGTCTCCGGCACCCACACGATCTACAACGCGTTCGAGCTCCTGAACGCGGCCGGCCAGTTCTATTTCGACAAGAGCGCCGGCACGCTCTACTACTACCCGCGCACGGGCGAGAACATGGCGACCGCCGACGTCGAGGCGCCGGTCGTCGAGACCATCATCGCGATCGCCGGCACGTCGAACACGAGCCGCGTGAAGAACCTGACCTTCCAGGGAATCACGTTCGCGAACACCGACTACGGCCTGTACGCGGTCGCCGGCTCGCGCGGCAAGGCGACCGTCCAGGGCGCCACGGTGTTCGTCGCCTACGGCGACGGCAACTGGCACAACAGCAAGTACGAGATCACCGACACGTTGCCCGGAATGATCATGATCAACAACGCCGACGGGATCAGCCTGAGCGGCAACACGATCAAGCACAGCGGCAGCGAGGGGATCTCGATGATCAACGACGTCGTCAACGCGACGGTCGTCGGCAACGTCATCAGCGACATCGCGGGCAGCGGCATCACGATCGGCCATCCCCAGCACGTTTATCTTGCTGACACGGGTGCCCACGAGAAGTACGCGCCCGGCGTGGAAGGGATCTGCACGAACGATTCGATCACCAACAACGTCCTCTACGACACGAGCTCCCAACCGGGATTCGGAGGCCACGCCGGCATCACGGCGTTCTTCGTCGCCGGCCTCAGCCTGACGAACAACTACATCAACAAGACCGCCTACAACGGCATCAACCTCGGTTGGGGTTGGCAGAACTTCAAGGACTCGACGACCTGCAAGAACAACGCGGTGAACAACAACCGTCTCGTCAACACGCTGAACCGCCTGCACGACAGCGGCGCCGTCTACACGCTGGGTCAGATGCCGGGCACGACCATCAACGGCAACTACGTCAAGGGGATCCCGCCGGCGACGTCTGGTCCGACCTACGGCTTACACAACGACGAGGGCAGCGCCTACATCACCGAGAACGACAACGTCCTCGATATCGATCCCGGCGTCAAATACACGATCAACTGCGAGGACTTCGGGGCGAAGCACGATCTGACGATCCGGCGAACCTACGCGACCGTGAACAAGATGGGCGTGAACCCGCCGAACAGCACGATCGATCCGCCCATCGCCGTGGCCGACAACGTTTGGCCGGCGACGCAATACGCGACCTGCCTGAGCTCGGGGATCCAGGACGCGTACCGCGCGATCCTGCCGGCCACGCTCGTGTCGACCCAGGACCACGTGTTTCCGGCGAGCTGCGCGGTGACGCGTGGGACAGCCAGCCTAGGCATCCGGAGCAGCGGCGACGCGTCGAACGTCGTCTGGTTTGCCCCGGCCGGAACGACAGCGTTCGCGGCGGGCGCGACGATGACCAAGGCCTCGGGAACCTCGACATCGATCGCGCTCCCGACGGCCGCGGGCACGTACAAGCTCCACGTCGTCGATGCACAGGGCAACAAGCGCGGCGAATCTGCGGCCTTGCTCCGGATTGACTGAAATCGGGTCGTCCGGCGACGTGCTTTCTTTGGCCCATTCCAGGCGCCATGGGCCACTGCAGTGGCGCCATCGCCACGTGGGGTCCACCAGATGATCATGCGATCGTATTCATGCAGACTCGCATTCCTCGGCATTCTCGGCGTCGCCGTCGCGGGCTGCAGCGCCGCGGGCGGCGGCACGGGCGC
>DATMZL010000489.1:0-2151 GCA_035607075.1 Polyangia bacterium | reverse complement strand
TCGACGATCGCACGCGCTACCAGACGGTGTACGCCGCCACGCCGGGCGCGGTGGCGGCTCCGACCGCGGGGCTGCACTTCACGCCGCCGCTGCTCGCCGCGATCGCGGCGGCCGGTCACGAGGTCGCTACGCTCACGCTCGCCGTCGGGCCGGGGACCTTCCGGCCGGTCGAGGTCGACGATCCGCGCGCCCACAGGTTGGACCCGGAGCGCTATCGGATCCCGCCCGAGGCGGCGGACGCGATCGCGCGCGCGCGCCACGAGCGGCGGCCGGTCGTCGCGGTCGGCACGACGGTGGTCCGTTCGCTGGAGGCGTCGGCGCGCGCCAACGGCGGCGTGGTCGCGGCTGGCGACGCCGTCACAGATCTCTGCCTGCTTCCCGGCGAAAGCTTCCAGGTCGTCACCGATCTGATCACGAACTTCCATCTGCCGCGGTCGACGCTGCTGATGCTTGTCGCGGCGTTCGCGGGAACCGAGAACGTGCTGGCCGCGTACCGCGAGGCTGTCGAGCGCGGCTATCGGTTCTACAGCTACGGCGACGCGATGCTGATCCGGGGCGCGCACACGCGTGAGGAGCCGGCGAGCTCTGCTCGCCGCGTATCATCGCGGGAGGGTTCGGGAACCCTTTGAGGGTTCCCGAGACGATGAGCGACGCGCGCGCTTTTCAGGTGGTCGCGCAGGCCGGGCGCGCGCGTGCCGGCTTGCTGAAGACGGCGCACGGCGTGGTGGAGACGCCGGTGTTCATGCCGGTCGGGACGCAGGCGACGGTCAAGGCGCTGTCGTCGGGCGACATCGAGCGGCTGGGCGCGCGCATCATCCTCGGAAACACGTATCACCTGGCGCTGCGGCCCGGCGCCGAGCGGATCGCGTCTTTCGGCGGCCTGCATCGGTTCATGAGCTGGCCGCGCGCGATCCTGACTGATTCGGGCGGCTACCAGGTGTTCAGCCTGCGCGAGCGGCGCACCGTCGACGAAGCCGGGGTCACCTTCCGGTCGCACATCGACGGCAGCGAGCAGCGGCTGACGCCCGAGCGCGCGATGGCGATCCAGACGGCGCTGGCCAGCGACATCGCAATGGCGTTCGACGAGTGTCCGCCCTCGGACGCGCCCCGTGAGGTGATCGAGGCGGCGATGGCGCGCACGACCCGCTGGGCACGCGCCTGTCTGGCCGCGCCCGCCGCGCCCGGCCAGCTTCGCTTCGGCATCGTGCAGGGCGGCGTCCACGTCGATCTGCGGCGCGCGCACCTGGCCGAGATCGCGGCGATGCCGTTCGACGGCCTGGCGCTCGGGGGCCTGGGCGTGGGCGAGGCGCCCGAGGTGATGTACGGCGTGATCGACGCGGTGGCGGCGGAGATGCCCGCCGACCGCCCGCGCTACCTGATGGGCGTCGGCACGCCCGAGGACATCTGGACAGCGATCGGCGCGGGCGTCGACATGTTCGACTGCGTGATGCCGACGCGCAACGCGCGCAACGGCCAGCTGTTCGTGCGCGCTGGCCGCATCAACATCGCGAACGCGCAGTACCGCGACGACCCGAACCCCGTCGAGGACGGCTGTCCGTGCGAATGCTGCGCGTCGTACAGCCGCGGCTACCTCGCCCACCTGTTCCGCGCGGAGGAGCTGCTCTATCACCGGCTCGCGAGCATCCATAACCTCGAGCACTACCTGGGCCTGGCGCGCCGCGCACGCGCCGCGATCGTGACCGGGGCATTTCCCCCGTCGCCGTGGTAGGTCTACGCGCATGGCGAAGCGGGTGGGAGTCCTGCTCTCCGGTTGTGGGCGACTCGACGGCAGCGACGTCGCCGAAGCGATGCTGACGTTGCTGGTGATCGAGCGGGCCGGCGCGGAGGCGGTCTGCGCCGCGCCCGACGCCGATCAGGCGACGGTCATCGATCACGTGAGCGGCGAGCGCGCCGAGATCGGGACGCGCAACGCGTGGTCGGAGGCGGCGCGCATCGCGGGCCCGCGCATCCGGCCGCTGTCGGCGCTGTCCGTCGACAACATCGACGCGCTGATCGTACCGGGCGGCGACGGGCCGATCGCGACGCTCTCCGACTATCCGCAGAAGCACGCGCTCTGTCAGGTGCAGCCGGACGTCGCGCAGTTGCTGCGCGCGATGTTGCAGGCGCGCCGCCCGATGGGTTTTTTTGGAC
>DATMZL010001049.1:0-3679 GCA_035607075.1 Polyangia bacterium | reverse complement strand
GCGGCGCGCGGTCGTCAGTCCCGGGGTTCGATCGGTGCCCGTTGAGATCGCTGACGACAGTCCGTTGGTATGGATGTGATATGGTTTGTTCGGCGTCGTTCCGCTCGATGGGGTGCATCGCGGTCGCCGTGCTCGCGGCGGCCGGCGTCGCCGGATGCGGCGCCGATCCGGCGGTGCGCGCGTTCCCCTATCGATCGATCGCGTGGCAGGAGCACGACAGCGAGGACGTGCCACGGCCGCCGCGCGCGACTGACCTGGCGGACCTGGACGCGACCCTGCTGATCCGCGACGACATCGCCGGCGAGGTCGACCGCGCGTTCGCGCTCGAGGGTCTGCGCCCGGCGCGCGACGTGAACGCGTCGGACGAGGTGCCGTGCTCGACGTGGTTCTGCCCGCGCAACCACCTGCGGCCGGTGCCGCCCGCCGCGATCGCGGTGGGGCCGCCGGGCAGCGCGCCGCGCCTCCCGCTGCACATCGTCAAGGGCAAGGACGAGGGCGACGCGCTCGGCTTCCAGGTGCGCGACGCGGATGGGCGCAAGTTCCTGCTCAAGCTCGATCCCGCGGGACACCTGGGCATGAGCACCGCCGCCGAGGTGGTCGGCGCGCGGCTGTTTCACGCCGCGGGCTACAACGTCCCCGCCAACTTCGTGCTCGACCTCGGTCCCGACGACCTCGTCGTCGATCCCGGCGCGACGTTCAAGCTGTATCGCGTTCAGACGCGGCCGCTCACGGCGGAGATCGTGCGGCAACGGCTCACGCGCGCCGCGCGAACGCCCGACGGGCGTCTGCGCGCGGTCGCGGTGAGCTGGATTGACGGAAAGGTGCTGGGCGCCTTCGACATGCAGGGGCGTCGCGCCGACGATCCGAACGACCGCATTCCGCACGAGGATCGGCGATCGCTGCGCGCCACCTGGTTGTTCGCCGCCTGGCTGGCGATCTACGACGCGAGCGCGATCAACACGCTGGACAGCTTCGTCGAGGACGGCGGCCGGCACTTCGTGCGCCATTACCTGATCGACTTCGGCGCCGGGTTGGGCTCCGGGACGCGTGACATCAAGGGACCGCAACACGGCGGCCAGTACCTCGTCGAGTTCGGGCGCTCGCTGGCGTCGATGATGTCGCTGGGCCTTTACCGGCGGCCGTACCAGTCGCAGCGGGCCGACTGGAACCGCGCGATCGTCGAGAATCCGACGCTGGGCTGGTTCCCGGCAGAAGACTTCGACGTCGAGGCGTTCCGGCCCGGTCGTAAGGTGCCTGCGCACCGGCGGCTGACCGATCGAGACGCGTACTGGGGCGCCAAGCTTGTGACGTCGTTCAGCGACGCGCAGCTGATCGCGCTGGCCGCAGCGGCGCGCCTCGAGCCGCGCGACGCCGCCACGCTCGCCCACGCGCTGGGCGCCCGGCGCGACATCATCGGCCGCCGTTATCTGACCGCGATGACCGCAGTCGAAGCGCCGGCGGTGGTCGCCATCGGAGGCGACGCCCGCGTCTGCTTCGACGACCTGGTTGTCGCGCGCCGCTACGCCGGCGTGGAGCACGTTCGCTACGACGTTCAAACGACCGACGACCGTGGACGATCGATCGCGGCGTCGATCGTCCCCGCGCAAGGGGCACGGAGTTGCGTGGCCGCGCCGGGGGCGCTGGACGGGTACCGGGTGATCGCGGTCAGCGCGGAGCTGGCGACGGCAGGCGGGGCCTGGCGCCGCGCCAAGACCAGCCGGATCCACGTCAGCGGCGGACGTGTCGTCGGCCTCGAACGCGACGAGTGAGCAGGGGAGGCGGTGGTGTCGATCGGCAGCCTCCTGGCCCTCGCGTTGATCGCGCAGCCGCCTCAGCTCGTGACCCCGCTCGACGCCGCTGCGCCTCCGGCGTGCGGCGCGCCCGGGCAGGCGCCCGACCCGCGCTGCGACGAGAACCTGGACGGCCGTGACGCGCCGGAGAGCTCCACCGCGCGCAGCGCCGCACGCGCCGCGCTGGCGCCGCCTCGTGCCGTCGCCCGTCTGGTGCTGTTGCCGGTGGTCGACGCGACCGAGGCGGCCGAGCGCCACCAGATCTTCCCCTGGCTGCACGCGATCACGACAAGCGACGACGGCAAGGTAGGCGTCCGGCCCGAGATCCAGTACGCGACCGGCTTCACCCCGTCGATCGGCGCGCGGTTCTTCGATCGTCGCCTGCCCGGCGGCAGTGAGGTGACAGCCCTCTTCCGCGCAGGCAGCCCCCAGGTCGTGCGCGGCGAGCTCGCGTTGCATGGTCCGCATTGGCTGGGGCTGAGCCTGGGCACGCTGTTCGATCGGCGCGACGATCGCTTGTTCGCCGGCATCGGCAATCCCGCGCCCGGCGCGCCGCCGATGCTCGAATCGCGTTACCGGGGGGACATCTATCGCGCGGAGGCGCTCTGGCGGACGCCCGGCGCCGGTCCGCTATCGCTCACGTTGCGCGCCGGCTTCGAGGGCCGCCAGTACAACGACACCGGATCGGTGCGCGGCGGTCCGTCGATCGCCGTGGTGTACGGTGCGTCGCCCGCGTCGTGCGCGGCGCGCGGCGAGGTGTTCCCCTGCACGGATCCGGCGCAGGTGCCGGGGTTCGACGTCGATCGCCGCCTGCTTTACCAGCGCGCTCGTCTGGCGCTGGACCTGCGCCCCGCCGGTCGCGACCGCAGCGGCGTCGAGCTGGGCCTGGACGGAGGCGTCCTGCATGGGGTCGGCGACGATCCCAGCCGTCACGCCCGCGTGGGCTTCGACGGCGTGGGCGCGATCGGCGGCGGCGATCGCCTCTTGCTGCTGCGCTACGTGGCCGCCGTGGTCCAGCCGATCGGCGGCGCGCCGGTCCCGTTCGACGAGCTGATCTCGCCGTGCGGTGCGACCGGGATGCGCGGGCTGCCGGACGGACTGCTCCGCGATCGCAGCGGCATGGTCGGCACGGCCGAGTACCGCTGGCTGATCTCATCCGGCATCGACGCGTCGCTGTTCCTCGACGAGGGCGCGGTCGCCGACGCCTGGTTCGCGGGGCTCGCGCCGCGCGATTTTCACACCACCGTGGGCGCCGGACTGCGCTTCTACCGGCAGATCCGCGCCCGCTACTGGGAGGATCCCAACGGCCCGGGGCTGCAGCTCGCGTGGGCGCCGGGGCGCGACGTTCGCTTGCTGCTGACCGCCGCGCTGTTCTGATCGCGTCGCTCGTCTCGACCGGTCGCGAACGCAAAAGCTCGAGCGCGATGGTCGTGGCGCGCGTGACCGAGTCTGCTAACCCGGAGGGCCATGCAACACCTCTCCGCGCGTGCGGCGCGCCTTTCGTGGCGCGCGCAGCGCTTTTCGTGGATCATCTTCGCTCTCGCGATCGCGAGCAGCTGTTCGAGAAACGAGACGGGCCGGCTGGCGGCCAGCAGTGGCGGCGACCTGAGCGCGGCCCCCGTGACGCGCGTTGCGCCCGGTCAGAACACGCCGACCTGCGCGAACCTGCCCGGGGCCGGCGGGGGTCCGGCGGTGCTCACGCGCGCGCCGTATCTGCAGCGCGTGACGGCGAACGACGCCGTCGTGGTCTGGACCTCGGCCAGCGGAACGTCCGCCTCCGTCCTGATCGAAACACCCGACGGAAAGCAACACACGACCGTCTCGGGGGCGATCGACCCGAACGCGACCTTCGTGACGTCGACGCTGCGGGGACTCCCAGGCAACGGCGC
>DATMZL010000384.1:0-3327 GCA_035607075.1 Polyangia bacterium | reverse complement strand
CGCACGGCTGGTGGGCCGACGGGTCCGCGGGGCTCGACGCCAAAGCGCACGTCACCAACGAGCTGACGCTGGATGTGGCCGTGAACCCGGACTTCGGCCAAGTCGAAGCGGATACGGTCGTCCTCAACCTGTCGACGTACGAGACGTTCTTCCCCGAGAAGCGCCCGTTCTTCCTGGAAGGGATCGACGTCTTCTCGACGCCGCGCTCGCTTGTCTACACGCGGCGCATCGGACAGCAGCCGGCGTCGCCGACGCTGGCCACTGGACAGACGCTTGTCGCGCAGCCGGAGCCGTCGCCCCTTTACGGCGCGGCGAAGCTGGTGGGCACGATCGGCGCGCGCACCACCGTGGGTCTCATCTCGGCGATCACGGGTCCGAACGACGTCGAGATCGACAGCGGCGGCGGCGTGCGCGAAACGCGGCGGCTGGATCCCTGGACGACGTACAACATCCTGCGCGTCAAGCGCAAGCTGCCGGCGAACACCGAGGTGGGTGTGCTCGCGTCGGCGGCGAACCGCTTCGAGACGCCGCTGCCGGTCAACGCGGTGTGCCCCGTGAGCGGCCAGCCGACCACCGACGGGCGCTGTTTCAACGACGCGTACGTGTTCAGCACCGACGGGCGCTGGCGCTCGGGCGCGGGCAACTACGCGGTCGCGTGGCAGGCGCTCGGAACGACCATCCAGAATGGGCCGGCGCGCACGCAACCCGACGGCATTCCGATCGAGCCAGGAAAGTTCACGCCCGGCGGGTCGCTGTACGTCGGCAAGGAAGGCGGCGCGCACTGGCTATGGAGCGCCTGGCAGCACCTCGCGGGGCGGCAGCTCGAATTCAACGACGTCGGCTACCTGGAACGGAAAAACGACTATCAGGCGAACCTGGCGCTTTACTACCGGACGCTGACGCCGTGGTGGCGCACGCTCGAGACGATTAGCGGCCTGGTGGTCAACGTGCGCCGCAGCCTGGACGGTCTCCCGCTGTGGAACGAGGTCAAGCTGGGCACGCAGCACAGCATGAACAACTTCTGGCGGTTCTACTTCGACGTTCACGGCCGCAGCGCTTTCTTCGACGATCGCGAGACCGGCGACGGCACCGCGCTGGAGCGGGCGGCCAGCGCGGGCGTGGCGGGCGAGATCGCCACCGACGCGCGCCTGCCGCTGACCGTTTTCCTGGCGTCGACCTTCGACGCCAAGCAGGGCGGCGGCGTCATCTTCGGCGTGAACGGAAACGTGTCGTTGCGCGCGCTGTCGCGCCTGGAGCTGGCGCTGCTGCCGACGGCCGGCTACGAGACCGGCTCCCCGCGCTACGTCTCGAAGGACACGGTCCCGGCCGGCGCGGACGTGAGCTATCGCTTCGCCACGCAGTCCGCCGCCAGCGTGGGCGCCACGCTGCGCGCCGCGTTCACGTTCACGCCGGAGCTGTCGTTGCAGTGGTACACGCAAGTGTTCCTCGCGCGCGTCCGCTACGGTCCCTACTTCATGGTCGCGCAACCGGCGGGCGGCCGCGTCCGGCTGGCCGACCTGACCACGCCCGGCGCCAGCATCCCGACAGCCGACACCGAGCGCGCGACGCTGAACATCAACGTCGTGCTGCGCTGGGAGTACCGCCTGGGCTCGACGCTGTTCGTCGTCTACACCCGCGCCCAGAACCCGGCCCTGACCCCGTCTGCGAGCGGCGCCACGTTCGAGTTGCGCCCGCTGCTCAACGGACAGGCGGCCGACAACGTGCTCATGGCCAAGCTGGCCTACTGGTTCGGCTAGCCGCCCCCGCGCAGCGCGGCGTTGGCGCGGAATGGCGCCTCCGCCACAGCGAAACCGCCCCACCACAGCCGCGAACCGCCGGATTTCCGTGGGCGCGCCGCGGATTCGCGCTGCGGCGTGCGCTGGCACCCAGGCTGCAATCCCCCGTTGCTGTCGCATTCGCGATAACAACCGAAAGCAAACGGAGGATTCACATGATTCGCAACACGATGCTCGGACTGTCGCTCTTCGCCCTCATGACCGGCTCGGCCCTGGCGGCGACGCCCGTCAGCAAGCACGTCAGCAAGCCGCGCACGGTCGCGGCCGCTCCGGCGGGCGACACGGCCAAAGAGGGTGCGAAAGCCGACGCGCCGAAGACCGACGCGCCGAAGAAGGAGAAGAAGGCGAAGAAGGACAAGGCCGCGAAGGGCGATGCGGCGAAGACGGAGGGCGCGAAGGAGATGAAGGCCCCCGCGCCGGCTCCCGAGACCAAGTAACGTCGCTGCTCGAGAACAAAAAAAAGACGAGGCTGGCAAGTCTTTGCCGGCCTCGTCTTTTTCTGTCCGACGTGAGGTAATCGCGTCGAGCGGGAGGTTCGGAACCCTCCCAGGGTTCCGAGGTTAATGGAGCGCGGGCATCGTGGCCAGGTGGTCCTTCAGACCCTGGCCGAACCCGGTCGGCGTCCCGTCGACGTTCGAGATGAGCGCCGGAAACGAACTGCAGTTCTGCGTGTTCCACGCCCAGCCCAGGTAGCTGACGCTGCCACCCTGGCTGTCGGCCCAGCTCATGTAGCCGTCGATGAAGCCGTGCGCGCAGTCCTGCTCGCCCATCTCGCCGGTCAGCACGGGGACGTTCGAGGCGACCGACTTGAGCGCGCCGTTCCAGCAGTTCACGTCGGTGCAGTTCGACAGGTTCGGCTGGTAGACATGGAAGGCGGCCATCAGGTTGCCCATCGGATCGTTCGGCTTGTGCGTCAGCCACCCGTCCAGCTTGTGCGACCAGTCGATGCCGCCCGCGACGACGACCTGCGTGGCGCCGGTCGCGCGCACAGCGTTCAGCATCTGCTGCATGCCCGCCGTCTGCCCCTTTGAGACGCTGCACCCGTTCAGCCAGCAGCCCCACGGATCGCCAACCGCCGTATTCCCGAAGCGGTCGTTCGCGTCCAGGATCGGCTCGTTGAACAGGTCGAAGACAACCATCGGATCGTTCTTGAAGGTGGTCGCGACCGACGTCCAGAACGGGATCGCGTGGTCGGCGAACGCCATGGTCACCAGTTGGTTGGCGCCCGTTCCCGAACCGATGATCTGCGTCGAGCCGGGCGCCGACCAGTGCAGGTCCAGCACGACGTAGAGGTTCTTCTGGTGCAGGCGCACGACGTAGTCGATGATCGCGCTCTGGTATTCGTCGGCGCTGACCAGCGTGTTGTTGATCCCGAGCCAGCAGTGCTCGTTCAGCGGCAGGCGCACAGCGTTGATGTTCCAGGTCAGCATCGCGTTGATGCTGCTGGGACCGGTCGAGCCGTCAAACGTCGTCCCGCCCTGCGTCGGCGGCGAGCACATGTACTCCGACCCGGCACGGTTGATGCCGAGCA
>DATMZL010000607.1:0-3968 GCA_035607075.1 Polyangia bacterium | reverse complement strand
CGTCGAGCAACGGATGGTCGGGATGCGGACCGAGCGTGTGCAACGCCTCGACGACCAGCTCCTTGCCCGAGCCCGTCGGACCGGTGACCAGCACCGGGCGATCGGAGAGGGCGGCGCGCCGAATCGTGTCGCGCAGCAGGTCCATCGCCGGCGACACGCCGACCAGCCGGCCGGTGACCGGCTCGGTGGCAGGCTGCCGCGCGCGCAGCTCGCTGACCTCGGTCTCCAGGCGCCGGCGGCTGCGCAGCGCGGTCAACACCGGCAGCACCAGCTCGTCGCAGAGATCGTCCTTCAAGATGTAGTCGTAGGCGCCCGTGCGCATCGCCTGGCGGATCTCGGCGACCTCCGAATACGCGGTGACGATGATGGGTACGATCGTCGTGCGGGCGCGAATCTCCTCCACAAGGACGAGTCCATCGCGGTTGCGTGCGTCCGTCCCCAGCCGCAGATCGATGAGCGCGACGTCGAGGTCCTGCGCCTCGAGCGCGCGGCGCGCAGCGGCCAGCCCGTCGGCTTCCTCGATCTCGACGTCGTCCAGCTTGCCGACGATTGCCGACAGCACCCGTCGCGCGCTCGCCTGATCGTCGACGATGAGGACCTTCATGAAACGGCTGAAGTGTACCCGCGGTCGGACCGCGCCGGGGGAATCTCGATTCCGAACACCGTCTGTGCCCCGTCCCGGCGGACGCCGATGTTCCAGCCGAACCCGCGCACCAGCCGCTGGGTGACGGCGAGCCCGAGGCCCATGCTCCCCTGCTTGCTGCTGACGAACGGATCGAAGATCGTGGCGCCGATGTCCTCGGCGATGCCGGGGCCCTCGTCCCAGACTTCCAGGACCATCGCGCCGTCGCCGCTGGACCGCGATCGGACGCCGACGGCCGACCCCGCCGGCACGGCCTGGACCGCATTTCGCAACAAGTTCGCGAGGATCTGCACCAGCCGATCGGGCTCGGCGACCACGACCAGATCCGGCGGGATGTCGATCGCCGCCGTGATCCGATTGGTCTCGACGATCTCGCGAACGAGATCCAGCGCACGGAGCGCGCGCGGCAGCACCAGCACGGGCGCCAGCTGCGGCTCGGGGATCTTCAGCTTGCGCAACGTCGCGAACATGCGTTCGAGGCGCCCGATCTCCTCGCGGGCGGCGGCGAGATCGCGCGGGTCGACGGGCGCGCCGGCGGCGCCCTCCCGCAGCAGGTAGCGCAGGAAGTTCAGCGGGTAGGCGATCTCGTGCGACATCTCGGCGCCGAACATGCCGAGCGTCAGCCGCTTGTCGTCGCGCGCGGCCTCGGCCTCGATGCGCCGCATTTGCTCCAGCTCCGCGAACACCTCGGCGTTGTGCAGCGCCACCGCGCCCAGGCTGGAGATCGTCTCGAGCAGGTCGAGATCCTCGCGCGTGTACAGGGCGGCTTCGTGCTTCGGCGCCAGCTTCAGCACGCCGCGCAGGCCGCCCTGCGAGCGCATCGGCACCAGCAGGTGCCGGCGCCAGTGCGGCTCCGTGGTCCACACCGCGGTTCCTTCCTCCATGCGGAGGTTCACGCCTTGCGGGCGGTGCGGCAGGCGATCGAGATCGGCGGGCGCCAGAACCTCGGCGTGCTCCGTCGGCAGCCAGCGCATCACCGCCTCCTGGATTGCGCGGCCGATCTCGGTGAGGTTGCTCTTCGACGCGAGGTCGTCGGCCAGCTGCTGGAGCGTCGGGCGAAAGCGCGTCGTCGCGGTGAAGAACAGCCGTGTGGACAGGCGGAAGCCGACGACCACCAGCACCGCGAACGCGACGACGGCGCCCAGCCACGGGACCAGCGCGGCCGAACCGGCGTAGTGAATCGCCGCGCGCACGCCCAGCCACGCGACCATCGCGACGACGAGCGCGCCGGTCAGCACGGGCGCCACGAACATCCGTCGCGTCAGCACGGCGGACGTCTCGAGCACGTTGTGACGGATCAGCGCGTAGCCGACCGACATCGGCAACAGCGGCGCCAGGAACGGCAACATCAGGTGGAACAGCGGCGCGCCCGTGACGTAGCCGAGCACGAAGCCGAGCGCCAGCAGCGCCGGCACGGCCGCCAGCCCGAACGCCGACGAACGCAGCTCCTGGCGGCGCAGGCCTTTTTCTTTCCGCAGCCTGTAGATGATGCTGCCCGTGAGGATGACCAGCCCCGCGAGCGCGCCGGCCGAGACGGCGAGGCGCGGTCCGCGGAGATCGAGCCCCAGGTACGGACCGATGGCGAGGACGATGGCCGCCGCCGCTGCGGCGCCGGCGCCGACCATCGCACCGACGCGCAGCCACCGCCGCGGCGCCTGCGGCGGCTCGGGAAAAGAATACGCCAGCCAGACGACGCACAGCGGGACCAACACCGTCGACAACGTGAACAGCGGCGCCAGCCACGCCGACGAGTGGTAGTCGTAGAACGTCAACAGGAAGACGAAGCTGCCGACGCTCCAGGCCGCGTAGGCGACGGCGCCGGCGCGCCGGCGCGCCAGCACCAGGACCGCCAGGCCGGACCAGAGCACGAACAACCCGACCAGCGCGTAAAGCCCGAAGAAGAACAGCGCCTCGTCCGCGCCCAGCGCGCGCAGCGGGCGCGTGATCGTCCGGGGACCTTCGCGCGTCTCCCAGGTCAGGCGCACGTCGGATCGCCCCTGCGCGCTGAGCGCCGCCATTCGCGCGGCGATAGGCTGCGCGGGCAGGTCCAGCGACGCGTGCGGCGCGGGCGCGGCTTCACCGTCGATCGCGATCAAGCGATCGGGAAAGCGCAGCGGCACGCGTTCGGCGCCCCAGGCGGGCCACCACACCTCGGAGAAGCTGCCGTGCGGATCAATGAACAGGCCCGGGAACGCCCGCCCCTGAGAACGGAACGCGCTCAGGCTCGCCACCGCCGTCAGCACGGCGAGGCCCGCGCCGACGAGGATGATCGCCGACAGCGTCGCTCGCGAGAGCGATGGCCCGAGGCGCCCCCTGTCTGCCATCGGCTGCCATAACAGCAGGGCCCAGGACTCTTGCCAAGACGGTAGCGACGGCCGCGCCCGCGCCCGGCCGGCCGAGCGCCGCCTCCAGCGCCTGCAGCGGGAGCGCGGCGCTATCGCGTGGGTGAGCGCGGGCTCTGCCTGCGCGAGCCCTTCGCGGGGGGTTCGGGACCCTTCCAGGGTCCCGACGTAGATCGTCGACGGCCAGCGCATCCTGGGCGGTGTCGATCGCGTGACGGATGCGTTCCACGAGGGCGCCGTGGTGCTGCGCCTGCCACGGCGCCAGGCGCGCGTCCTCTGCCAGCGCGCGAACGTGGCGCGCCAGCCAGCATAGAGCTTCCTGGAAAGGGAGGGACGTCAGGAACAGCCGCGAGAGGCGACCGCACACGCGCGCGTAGGCGCGCGCCGGCGCGGTGCCCTGCCCGACCTCGTCCCGCCAGGCGCGCGCCAGCGCGAACGCCCTCGATTCGCCGGCGGGATCGGGCACCGTCCGCGTCGCGAGCAGCGCCAGACAGAATGGATCCGCGGCGGCGATGCAGGCGGCGCGCACGTTGACCGGACCGTGCCCGGTCTTGAAGTTGTGACCCAGCCGATCGCGGACGTCGAAGTCGCCGGCCGCGAGCCCGTACCCGCCGTCGATGATCGCGGGGACGTCCGCGGTCAGCGCCAGCAGCGCGCGCAGCTCCGCGACGGTGAGATCGCGGTTCTCGGCGAGGACACGCGCGGCGGCGGCGGCCGCCAGCGCGGACGCCTGGCTGGAATCGTCAGCGGCGATGTGCTCGCTCCAGCGCGTCGGCTCGCCCGGCGCCGCGAACGCGACCGCCGGCCCGAGCCGGTTGTACGTCGCGCCGGGCGTGCCGTTGGCATTCGCGGGCGCGTGCCCCGGGCAGTCATACCCGGGGTAGACCCGATACCAGCCGCCGCGGCTGTCGCAGGCCGCGATCGCGTGGACCCAGGGCTGGCTGGCGAGATCGTCGGCGCCCAGCGCGACGCTGTCGTCGTTG
>DATMZL010000014.1:0-2914 GCA_035607075.1 Polyangia bacterium | reverse complement strand
GAGGCTGGCTACGATCTGATGCGGCTGTTCGCGCCCGAGATCGACCAGAGCGTGACGCTGTTCGCCCGCTACGACTACGCGAACACGCAGGCCAGCGTCGTGGCCGGCCGCATGGCCGACCAGGCGTTGGTTCGCCACATCCTGACGGCCGGTCTGGTCTACCGGCCGATCCCGCAGATCGCGCTCAAGGGCGATTACATGCGGCACTGGTTCGGCGCCGGCCCGGGCTACAACGAGTTCGCGGCCGCGCTCGCCTGGATGTTTTGAGCTTGGAAGGACTTATGCGCCCGCCGATCACGTCCCGGACGGTCACGTTGCCGCTTCTCCTCGTGGCAGCGTCGTCCTGCCATCCTCCGCCGTCCGCGCCGGCGGACGATCCGCCCGAGGTCGTGGTCGGCGAGCGCCTCTTTCTCGAGACGCGCTTCGCGCAGTTCTTCGCCGCCAACGGCGGCAGCGACGTGAATCAACCGCTCACCGTCGGCGATCCCGTCCTCGACACGCTGGCGACCACCGGCGGCGCGCGCGCCGCGCCGTTCGCGGGCAAGTCGATGAACTGCCGCGCCTGCCACCTCGTCGACGAGTCGCCCGATCCGGGGACCACCGGCATCCGCACCTACGCCGACTACGCGCAACGCAGCCCGATCCCCGATCGCGGCGACGGCCGCACGCACACGCCGCGCAACTCGCCGCCGCTGGTGAACGCGTCGCTGCCGCGCGACGAAGCCTTCTACCTTCACTTCGACGGCGAGTTTCCGAGCGCCGAAGATCTCGTCGTGGGAACGTTCACCGGCCGCAACTTCGGCTGGTTGGCGGACGAACGCGACCAGGCCGCCGCGCACATCGCGCGCGTCGTCCGCATGGACGACGGCAGCGACGCGTTCGCGGCCGGTTGTTATCACCTCTCGTACGCGACGATCCTCGCGGGCACATCGCCGGAGATCCCACAGGCGTGTCGCCTGCGCGAACCACTGCGCGTCGACGTCAACACGGCGACGGACGAGGAGGTGGTCCGCGCCGCCGCCGGCATCGTCGCGGCCTACCTGCGTGCGCTCGTCTACCAGCAGGACGGCGACGGGCTCTACATGGGATCGCCGTTCGATCGCTTCCTGATCCTGAACAGCCTGCCGCGGAAGCCCGACGCCGGCGAGAACGCGATCGACTACGCGCGCCGGTTGCGCGCCGCACTGGCGGCGCTGCCCGCGCCCAAGCTGCTCGACAACCCCGCTGTGCTCGCGTTCGAGCACCACGAGCAAAGCTTCGCGTTCGGCGCCGACGAGCTGGCCGGACTGCGCATCTTCCTGGCCGAGCCGACCGCAACGACTGCGTCGGCCGACGAGATCGCCGCCGGCGGAATCGGAAACTGCGTCGCCTGTCACGCGCCGCCGCATTTCACCGACTTCGGCTTCCACAACAACGGCACCGCCGAGGAAGAGTACGACGGCATGCATGGCGCCGGCGCGTTCGCGTCGCTGGCGATCCCCGGCCTCGCCGACCGGCAGGCAGATCCGAGCCGCTTCCTGCCGCCGTCACCGCTTCATCCGGCGGGCACGGGAACATTCCTGTCGGCGCCGTCGGCAGCGACCCCGGGCCGCGTCGACCTCGGCGTCTGGAACGTGCTCGGCAACGACGCCGTGCCGGGCCCGCAGGCGGCGCTGGTCGCGACGCTGGGCCGCGCCACCGGCGTCGACGACGCCGCCGCGCTGTTGCCGTTCGCGATCGCGCGGTTCAAGACGTCGCCCCTCCGCGACCTCGGCCAGTCGGCGCCGTACTTTCACGCCGGCATCGCGCCCACCCTGGAGGACGCCGTACGCCACTACGTGAACGTGTCGGCCGGGGCGCGTGCGGCGACGGTCCGCAACGGCGACGGCGAGCTCGAGCGCATCGCGATCACGGGCGCCGACGTCACGGCTCTGACGGCGTTCTTGCGCGCGCTCAACGAGGATTACGACTGATAGTGAGGCCGCGCGATTCCGGAAAACGCGAAGGTGAATAATTTTCTAAACATCAGCCGAACTGATACACGGTCTTGACTACCGTCGGTCTAGAGTGGGCGGCGGGAATTGGAGGGAGAAACCGTGATCGAGTCTTCGGATCCAGGGCAAGCCAGTATCGTTTTTCTCGGGCGCGAATCGTTCCGCATGCAGGTCGTCGGAACGCCGGCCATCGCCGGCAGCGGCGGCGCCATCCCGAGCGAAGTCTGGGAAGGCAAGACCGTGCGGATCATCGAGCGCCGCAACAGCGACCGTGACCGGCGCAAGCCGCGCCGCGCGGAGCCGGTGGTCGAGTCGCCCGCGCTGACGCCCGCCAGGAACACCGTCATCGGGATCGCCCTGATGACGTTCGCCTGCGGGGTGATGGTGGCGACGGCGGTGAATCGGTTTCCGGGACGCACCCGCGCGGCCCAACCGGTCGCGTCGCTGGCTGCGCCGCAAGCGCAGCCGCAGCCGGCGCAGCCGCCGGCACCGACGCCCGTGCCCGCAATCGTCGTGCGACCGTCGCCGAAGCCGGAACCATTACTGGAGGCCGCGGCCGCGGTGGTTTCACCGCCCGCTAACGAGCCGCAACCCGAAAAACGAATGGTGGCCGCCAAGGTGAAGCCGGCGCCAGCCCCGGCGCCCGCTCCCGCCCGGCACGCCGCCCAGGCGCCCGCGCTCCGCGCGCCGAAACCGACACCGCAGCCCGCCGCCCGCCCGATCGAGCCCGCCCCGTTCAACCAGGCGGCGCCAGCCACCGCGCCGCGGCCGACCCGCAGGTGGGTCGACCCCTTCGCCGAGTAGGTCGAACGCACGGGCGGAGGCTGGTATCCTGGCGGGCCCTACCGCCATGATCCAGGTATTCGAGAAGACCAGCCCCGATTTCCAGCGCAAGCTCGACACGCTCTGCAACCGCAGCAGCGAGCAGTCGGCTGACATCG
>DATMZL010000813.1:0-7885 GCA_035607075.1 Polyangia bacterium | reverse complement strand
GGTCGAGCGCGACGTCGTGCGGACGTTCTGGTCGCCGTCGGGGGTGGCGGGATCGACGTGGCGCCTCGGGTGGGACGGGCCCGCGGCCGAGAGCTCGCAGGCGGGGACGAAGTTCGCGCGCACGGGCGTCGGCCACCTGGGCTTCACGGGCTGCTCGTTGTGGATCGATCCCGCGCGCGACACGTGGATCGTCCTGCTCTCGAACCGCGTTCACCCGGCAATACCCAAAGACGATCGCTTCAAGCGCTTCCGCCCGATGTTGCACGACGCGATCGTCGACGCGCTGGGCGCTTAGCTCCGCAATCCGTCGGGAAGCAGCGGGGAGGCGGTGCCGACGTAGGTGATCCAGAGCTGGTGGGCGGCGCGGGTCATCGCGACGTGGAGCAGGCGGCGCGCGTCGTCGGTGACGGGGTAGGAGGCGTCGTTGACGTCCAGCAGGATGACGATGTCGAACTCGAGGCCCTTCGACTGGCGCACGTCGGTGACGTCGACGCCGGCCGAGAACGAGAAGTCCTGGTCGGCGACCAGGCGCAGCGACGGCACCTCGGCGCGCACCAGCGCTTCGTACGCCAGGCGCGCCTGCTCCGGGTGACGGGCGAGCAGCGCGACCGACGCGTCTGGTTCGTTGCGCACCAGCTCCTTCAGCGCGTGCGACAAGAACTCGGCGCACTCGCCCGCCGACGAGAACGGGAACGACTCGACCGGCGCGCCGCCGCGCGGGGCGACCGGACGGACGTCGCCGATCAGCGGCCCCAGGACGTGCTCCGCGATGTCGACGATCTCGCGCGTGGACCGGTAGCTCACGCGCAGCGGCTCGACGCGTTCGTGGGCGATGCTCAGGAAGTCGAGCAGCTCGGTCCAGCTGGTGAAGCCGTGCTCGGGCGCGATCGCTTGCGCTGTGTCGCCCGCCAGCGTCACCGACCGCTGCGCGCTTGTCGCGTCCAGCAGCACCGCCAGCTCCAGCGGCGAGAAGTCTTGCACCTCGTCGATCATCAGGTGCTCGTAGGCGAGCACGGCTTTCGCGTCCTTCGCGGCGCCCGGCGCGGGCAGCCGGCCGCGCTGGCGCTGGTAGATGCGCAGCAAGAGCGCGTCGTCCTCGGCGTCGAGCGCGAACGTCTCGTCGTCCTCGCCGCCGCGGCCCGCGGTGCGCAGGCGATCGCGGGCCACGCACCAGCGGTGGATGTCGTCAAGCTGGCCGGGCGAGAACAAGCCGGGCGCGTGACGGGCGAAGCCGGTGCCCAGCGCCTCGCGGTCGGTGAGCAGCGACGCCCATTCGCCCAGCACGTCGCGCGTCCGCGCGCGCAGTGCGCGGCCCACGTTTTCGAGCGCGTTGCGCGAGGCCGGATCGAGGTTGCTGTCGCGGACCCAGGTCGCCAGCGCCGTCACGCGCAGGTCGGCCGGCCCGCTGGTGCCGTCCCAGAACGCCACCGCCGCGTCGCCGTCGGCCTTGCCCGCGAGCTCCGTCTGAAGCTGCGTTCGGCACCAGTCGAGCAGCGCGGTCTGCCGGTCGTCGATGATCCGCAGCATCGCGCCGTGCGCTTTCGCGCGCATGACCAGCGGCGGTGTCTCCTCCGTCAGCCCCGCGTCCAGCGTGGGCAGCGCCGCGCGGCGGGCAGCGTCCGACCAGCCGGCGAACGTCATCACCGGCACGCCTTCGACGTCCAGCGACGGCAGCACGCGCGACACGTACGCCGCGAGCGCGCGCTGATAGACGATCACCAGCATCTTCTCGGGACGGAAGCGGCGCGGATCGGCGAACGCGAGGTAGGCGATCCGGTGCAGGCCGATCGTGGTCTTGCCGCTGCCCGCCGATCCCTGGATCGCGATCAGGCCCGACGACGGTTGGGTGATCAGCTCGAACTGGCGGGGATCGATCAGCGCGGCGATCGCGGGCAGGTGGCGGTCAGGCCGGCGCGAGCCGGTGTCGTCGAAGCCCAGCTTGCCGCGGACGGCGGGGGGCGGCGGCAGCGCCGGCGTGCGCGCCTCGCCGCGCGGCACGACGACGACCGCGCTGCCATCGCGCGCGATCTGCAGGCGCGCCTGCCGCGTCGCGACCGCCCGCCACTGGCCCGTGCGCAGATCGCGCGAGAACGTCCCCTGCGGGGCCGCCACGCGCCGCAGGTCCGCGTCGACGATCGCGACGGTGCGGCGGGCGACCACCTCGCCCTCGACCATCTTGTCGCCCAGGCGTTCCTCGTAGGCGTCGCCTTCCTCGTAACGGTAGAAGAGGCGCGACACGGGCGCGTTGCGCCAGTCGACGATCTGCACGCCGCTGCCCGGCTCGACGAAGCTGCGCGCGCCGATCAGCACGTCGCGCCGCTTGCCGCTCTCCTCGAGGCGCAGGTGGCCGAAGTAGGGCGACTTGCGATCGACGGGCGGCGTGTCGCCTTTGCCGCGCTGCTTGGACAGCGCTTCGATCCGGTGCATCTGTTCCAGGATCGAACCCTGGTCCTCGGGCTTGGCCTCGGCGAGCGCGTCGCGCAGCTCGATCAGCGCGCTGGCGTCGTCGACCTGGATGCGCGTCTTGCGCGTGCCGCCGTCGAGCTTGCGCAGCACGACGTCCAGGAGCTGTTGCTCCTCGCGGACGATCGGCGGCGGCCCGTCGTCAGGCTGGGTGTCCTCGGTCGTTACGCCGACCGGGTCGCCGGCTCCGGAAGAATCGGAGGTCGGGTGTTGCACAAGACCGGTCAGCATAGTGGCGCCGGCCGTCGCTGTCACCCTGTCTCGTGTGGTCACGTGTTCTTGGATGCCGCGGAGGCCGTTCGGCGGCTCGCAAAACTGCGGTCCGATGGTGGTTAGGGCCGCGAGGTTGCTCGTGATTGTCGGCGGCGCACGGCTACGGCGACGAGCAGCATGAGGACGATCCAGCCCTGCACGGGATGCCCGGAACCGGCGCGCGCCACGGCGCAGCCCCCACGGTCGTCGAAGACCCGCACGGACTGGGGCGCGCTCTCGTTGCCGGCGAGATCGATCGCCACCACCCGCAGCGTGAAATCGAGGGAGTCCTGATCGTCGGTGGCGCCGTCGGCCCAGAGCAGGTAGATCGTGTCGCCCGAGGGCTCGAGCGCCTCCGTGGGAAGCGTGAACCCCTGCGGCAACGAGCCGGCTTCGAGCGTGAAGCGGTAACCGATGCTCGTGGGCGCTGTGACGTCGTCCGTCGCAGGCGTGGTGAAATCGATGCTGCCGTTGCCGTCGCAGGTGCCGCGGCTGCAGCCTTCGGGGCCCTTGCCGCGCCTGATCTGCCGCACGGTGAGCGGCGGCAGCGTCGGCGCCGTCTGATCCGCCGCCTGCATCGACGGGTCGACGACGTGCAGCCTCGGCGCGGCGACGCTGCAGGCGCGCGCGTCGGCGCGCAGCGCGCACACGAGCGCGGCGGCGACCGACAACACGAAGATCGGGCGCGTCACGCGCGGCTCCGGCGCCGACGTGCTGCCGCGGCGAACAGCACCGCCAGCATCACGATCGACGCCACGCCCGCCCGCTGCCCGCGTCCGACAGCGCAGGCGTGGCTGCTGTCGTTCATGATCCGCAGAGACTGGGGCGCGCTCTCGTTCCCCGCCAGATCGACGGCGACGATCTCCAGCGTGAAGTCGAAGGGCTGGCCGGTGGTCGAGTTCCAGTAGAGCACCACCCCCTCGGGTGAATTGGCATCGAGGGCGGTTGCGGGAAGCGTGAGCCCGGGCGCCAGCGTGCCGGACTGGAGCGTGAAGCGGTACCCGATCTGCGCGGGCGCGGTCATGTCATCCGTCGCCATCGGCGCGATCGCGATCGATCCGACGTCCGAGCAGTCCGATCCGCAGCCGCCCTGCGCGTCGTCTGCGTAGTGGATGCGCGCGGGCGGAACGGCGGCGAGGGTGGGCGGCGTCATGTCGGTCGCCTGCATCGACGCGACGATCGTGTGCGGCGCCTGACCGAGCGGTTTGCAGGCGCGCGCGCCCCTGCTCGCGGCGGCCACGCCGACGGCGACGATCAGCGATCGCATCGCCATCGTCATCGGCGGCGCCGGCGGTAGGCGGTGACGATCAAGGCACCGAAGGCGATCCAGCCGAGTCGGGAGCGAGCGCCGCGCGCGCTCGCGACCGCGCATTCGTCAGAGCCGGAGCTGTGCTGCATGACGACGATCTGCGGCGCGCTCTCGTTGCCGGCGAGATCGATCGCCACGACCCGCAGCGTGAAATTGCTTAATGAAGTGACCGTTTCGGAGTTGAATCCCACCTGGACGATGTCGAAGTTCGGATCGATGGCGGTCGCGGGCAACGCCACGCCCCGCGGCAGCGTTCCCGATTCGAGCGAGATGCGGTAGCCAATCCGAAAGCGGTGGGTCACGTCGTCCCGCGCCACTGCAGAGAAGCCGAAGTAGCTGTTCTCCCCGCAATTGCCGCAGTCGCAGCCCTGCGGGGACGTGGGTGCGAAATAAACCTCCAGGGGAGGAATGGCGGGGAGAGTGGGCGGCGTGGTGTCGGTTGCCTGCATCGACGGGTCGACGGTGTGGGGAACGGAAGGGACCTCGTCACACGCGCGCGCATCGGCCGGGACCACGGCCACGACGGTCGCGACCACGAGCAACGCAAAGAAGCGCGTCACGGCACCTTCACCGCTGCGGCGTCGAACGCCTCACCGTAAGAGTCGTAGCATTGGGGCGGGGCTGCTCCCTTGATGAGCGCGCCGTTGGCGACGAAGTAGCCGCCGATGGTGGCGCTGCCAGAAGGCGGCAGCGTCGCCCTGCTGCTGTTCACCGTGAAGACGACGTCGTATCCCCCGGCGTCGCAGGGGTCGGTCGTCCGGCAGATCGGCGCGCCGGGCATGAACGTGAGCCAGCCGGGGCCGTCCGTCCCGACGTTGCCGCTCGCGGCGCCGGCCCAGAGCAGCGGCGTCGCGGCGGCGTTCGACAGCTGCAAGTGTCCCTTCGGCGGACCGTACGAGCTGATCTGCGTACCGTGCCAGTCGAGATCGAGCGTCACGCTGTCGTTCTTGGCCACGAGCGGCGCGCTCGCGAGCCCGCGTACGCCGATCGTCCAGAGGTGGTTGTCCGCGGTTTTTGCTTGAAACCACCAATCGCTGGGGCCGCGGGCGCCGAAGGCGCGGGCGCTCTCGCACTGCGCGGGCGCGGTTCCTATCCCCACGTCCATGATGGTGGCGGCGGTCGCACCATTCGTGCGCGTTCCGGCGGCGTCATTGCCGGGCAACGGCAGCGGCAACACGTCGGCGTCGCTGACGAAGCAAACGCCGAACGTCGGCGCGCCGCCCGCGCACACGGGCAGACCCGAGCTGCCGCCCGTTCCTCCGGTACCGGTGGTACCCGCGGTGCTAGCGGTGCCGGCTGCGCCGGTGCCCGCAGTGCCGGCGGTGCCGGTCGTATCCGAGGTGCCCGAGCTGGCCGAACAAGCGGCCAGCAACGAGACGGTCAACAGGGCAAAAGCGCGATCAAAATGTCGCGATCGCGGGCGGCCGGATCTGGAGTTTGCACGCATACCAGCCCTCCCTCCCCAACGGTCAGCAAGTCTCGGGCCGTCGCTGACTAATTTCCGCGATCGTATCCCAGATTCGGGGCCAGCCAGCGTTCGGCTTCGAGGACCGGCATCCCCTTGCGACGCGCGTAGTCTTCGACCTGATCGCGGCCGATGCGGCCGATGTTGAAGTAGCGCGCCTTCGGGTGGCCGAGGTAGATGCCGCTGACGGACGCGGCCGGCGTCATCGCGAAGCTTTCGGTGAGGTCGATGCCGACGTCGCGCGCGCCCAGCAAGTCGAACAGCTTGCCCTTCTCGGTGTGGTCCGGGCAGGCCGGATAGCCGAACGCGGGGCGAATGCCGCGGTACTTCTCGTCGATCAGATCGTCGTTGCTGAAGTCCTCGGCCCTGCCGTAGCCCCAGTCGCGGCGCGCGCGCTGATGCAGGTATTCGGCGAACGCCTCGGCCAGCCGGTCGGCCAGCGCCTTGACGATGATCGCGCTGTAGTCGTCGATGTTCTTCTCGTAGGACGACGCGAGCTCGGCGGCGCCGAGGCCTGCGGTGACCGCGAACGCGCCCACGTGATCGCGCAGCGGCGAGCCGACGGGCGCGACGAAGTCGGCCAGCGACCAGCAGGGTCCGTCGGCCTTGTCGCTGGCGGGATCCTTCGCTTGCTGCTGGCGCAGCATGTTGAACCGCAGCCGCTCGCGCGTGTGCGCGCCGTCGGCGTAAAGAACGATGTCGTTGCCGTCGGCCGCCGCCGGCCAGAAGCCGTAGACGCCGCGCGCGCGCAGCTTGCCGCCCGCGACGATGTCATCCAGCAGCTTGCGCGCGTTGGCGTAGAGCTCGCGTGCGGCCGCGCCCTGCTGGGGATGGTCGAGGATGGCGGGGAAGCGCCCGCGCAGCTCCCAGGCGGTGAAGAAGAAGGTCCAGTCGATGAAGCGCACCAGATCGGCGAGCGGCACGTCGACCGCGCGCGTGCCCAGGAAGGCGGGCGTCGCGATGTCCTCCGGGCGGAGCTCGGGCGCGAACCGCTTCGCGTTCGCCTGGGCGAACGTGAGGAGAGGCTTCTGCTGCTTGCGGCTGTGAAGATCTCGCAGCTCTTGCTGGTCCTTGCGGTTCTGGACGTCAAACGCCGCGCGCTTCTCGCGATCGACGAGGCTGGCGACGACGCCGACGGCGCGCGAGGCGTCCAGCACGTGCACGGTCGGCTTGGAGAACGCCGGTGCGATCTTGACCGCGGTGTGCTGGCGGCTGGTGGTGGCGCCTCCGATCAACAGCGGCAGGTCGAAGCCCTGGCGCTCCATCTCGGATGCGACGTGCGCCATCTCGTCGAGCGACGGCGTGATCAGGCCCGACAGGCCGATGAGATCTGCCTTCTCGCGCTTCGCGGTCTCCAGGATCTTCTCGCAGGGCACCATCACGCCCAGGTCGACGACCTCGTAGTTGTTGCAGCCGAGCACGACGCCGACGATGTTCTTGCCGATGTCGTGGACGTCGCCCTTGACCGTCGCCATCACGATCTTGCCCTGCGCTTTGGCGCCGCCCGCCTTCTCCGCCTCCATGAACGGCAGCAGATAGGCGACCGCGCGCTTCATCGCGCGCGCGCTCTTCACGACCTGGGGCAGGAACATCTTCCCGGCGCCGAACAGATCGCCGACGATCTTCATGCCGTCCATCAGCGGCCCCTCGATGATCGAGAGCGGGCGCGGGTACTTCTGGCGCGCCTCCTCGACGTCCGCCTCGATGAAGTCGACGGTGCCCGACACCAGCGCGTGCGACAGCCGTTCCTCGACGGGCTTCGCGCGCCAGGCGAGGTCGAGCTCCTTCTTCTTGCCGCCACCCTTCACGCGTTCGGCGATCTCCAGCAGGCGCTCGGTCGCGTCGGCGCGGCGGTTGAGGATGACGTCCTCGACGCGCTCTTTCAGCTCGGGCTCGATGTCCTCGTAGACGGCGAGCTGGCCGGCGTTGACGATGCCCATGTCCATGCCCGCCTTGATCGCGTGGTACAGGAACGCCGCGTGCATCGCCTCGCGCACGACGTTGTTGCCGCGGAACGAGAACGACAGGTTGGACACGCCGCCCGAGATGCGCGCGCCCGGGCAGGTCGCCTTGATGATGCGCGTCGCCTCGATGTAGTTCTTGCCGTAGTCGTTGTGCTCCTCGATGCCGGTGGCGATGGCGAGGATGTTGGGGTCAAAAATGATGTCGGTCGCGTTGAGCTGCGCTTCCTCGGTCAGCAGCTTGAAAGCGCGCTGGCAGATCGACACCTTCCGCTCGATGGTGTCGGCCTGACCGGTCTCGTCGAACGCCATCACCACCACGCCGGCGCCGTAGCGCTTGACCAGCGCCGCCTTGGCCAGGAAGTCGTCCTCGCCTTCCTTGAGGCTGATCGAGTTCACCACCGGCTTGCCCTGCACGCACTTCAGGCCGGCCAG
>DATMZL010001670.1:0-6365 GCA_035607075.1 Polyangia bacterium | reverse complement strand
TCTCGTAACTCTTCATTGAAACTTGCTTTTTGCGATCCTACCCTCGACCTGCATGACGGCTACCTCCCACCAGCTGGCCTCCGCGCGCCGGTACCGGATCGAACGGTACCTGACGGAAGGCGGGATGGGCGCGATCTACATCGGCAAGAAGCTGGGGCCGGGCGGCTTCGAGAAGGAGGTCGTCCTCAAGCAGTTGCTGCCGGAGTACACCTCGCGCCCGGAGTTTCGCGATCTGTTCTTCCGCGAAGCGAAGATCTCCGCGACGCTCGATCACGCAAACATCGTTCACACGTTCGACCTCGTCGAGTCGGACGAATCGCTGTTCATCGTGATGGAGTACGTGCGCGGGACCGACCTGCGCACGATCGTCCGCCGCGCGAAGCTGCGTCGCCGCGAGCTGGCGCCCGGCGCGGCGCTGCACATCACCCTCGAAGTGCTGGCCGGCCTCGCCTACGCGCACACGCGCAAGAACCCGGACGGCGCGTCGCTGGCGATCATCCATCGCGACGTGTCGCCGTCCAACATCCTCTGCTCGGTGCAGGGCGAGGTGAAGCTGTCCGACTTCGGCATCGCCAAGGCCGCCACGCACTCGTCGCTGTTTTATCGCGTGCGCGGCAAGGTCGGTTACATGTCGCCCGAGCAGGCGCGCAACGAACCGATCGATCACCGAACCGATCTGTATTCGGTCGCTGTCTGCCTCTACGAGGCGCTCACGGCGGAACGGTTGTTCGTCGGCGATCTGAGCACGCCCGCCGACGTGCTTTACAGCCAGCCGATCGTGCCGCCGTCGCAGAAGCGCAAGCTGTTGCCGCACGCGCTGGACACCGTGATGGCGACGGCGCTCGCGCCCAGGCCGGAGGAGCGCTACCAGGACGCGGTCGCGTTCGCGGAAGCGCTGCGCCAGGTGGCGCACCGGCACGGCCTGGGGTTCTCCGCGCCTCAGCTGGCCGAGCACCTGCGCCACATCCTCGACCGTGAACCGGAAAAATGGCTGAACGACGACAAGACTGGCCCAACCGGAGATCCGTCGACGCAGAAGATCGCGAAGGAACTCGAGGGGAAAGAGGCGAAGTCAATAGGCGTCGTGATGGACGGCGCAAACTTATACGTCGTGGATAGCAATGACGTGGTAAGCCCAAAGGCCCCGGTGAATTCTCGCAATCCGAAATCCGATCCCCTGCGCAAATTGCCGTCGCGCTTCGGCGCCGACCTGGCGGACGACGAGAGCGACGACACCACCCGACGCGTACCCGACCCGATCGGCGAGGCGCACGCGTCCCCGACCGGCGATCCGATGATCCCGATCGACGAAGAAGACGACGACGAGGTCCCGACGACGATTCGCGAGCCGGCCGCGCTCGATCTGAACGCGGTGAACCCGAGCGACTTCACGCCGCCGCCCCCACGCACCTCGCCCCTCCGGCCCGCGAAGATCGCACCCCCGCCGCCGCCGGCGCGGCCCGCGCGTTTCGACAACAACGCGTTCATGCCGCCGCCCCCGCTGCCGCCGGAATCGCCGTTCGACGAATTTCCGCCGACGCCGGGACCTGACCCCATGTTCGGCACCAGCGGCAGCGACGAAGCCGAGTTCGCCTCCGAGACGCCAGCGCCGATGCAACCCTCGGCGATGCCGTTCGCGCCGCCGCCGCCGATGGCACAGCCCTTCGGCAACCTCCCGCCCGCGCCGGCTCTGAACTTCGGCAACGGCCCGCCGCCCGGCCGTCCGGGTGGTCTACCGCGCCCCGGCGGCTACCTCGATCCGAGCTACGGCGCGAACCTCCACATGCCGCCCGCGCCCCCGCAGTACGATCCGGGCAGCGGGTTTGGCGGCGGCGGCTTCCCCGAGACGGTCGACTTCGGGCGCAACTCGGCCCCCGTCATCGTCCGCCGTTCGGGTCCGCCCGGCCTGGTCGTGCTGCTGACGTTGATCGCCGGCGCGGTGGGCGGCGTGTGGCTCGGCGAGAAGGTGACGCACAACGCGATGGCCACGCTCGAGGCCGCGCAAGCGGCCAAGGCGGAAACGCCCCGCGCCCCCTCGTCGTCGCTGCCATCGTCCTCTCAACAAAGGAAATGATCGAGAAGACAGCGACGCGGGTCCTCGACGCAGCGACAGTCACCCGGCAGTCTGGCCGGGGCCGGTTGGTCATCGTGAAGGGGCCGGACCGGGGTGAGACGATCGCCATCGCCGAGGCGCCGCTGACAGTCGGTTCCGGGGGCGGCTGCGACGTGCTCCTGTCCGACCCGACCATCTCGCGCAAGCACCTCGGCATCGATCCGGGTCCTGAAGGCCTGGTGCTGCGAGATCTGGGATCGACCAACGGTTCGTTCGTGCAGGGCTCGCGCTTCAACGAGCTGACGCTGGGGTTCGGCACCGAAGTCACGATCGGCAAGACCGTCCTCAAGTACGTGCCCACCGAAGAAGAGGTGGACCTGACGCCGTCGGAGCAAGAGAGCTACGGCTCGCTCGTCGGCCGCGATCCCAAGCTGCGCCGCTTGTTCCGCGTGCTGGACGACGTCGCGGCGACGGAGGCCACCGTCCTCATCGAGGGCGAGACCGGCACGGGCAAGGAGCTGCTCGCCGAGGAGATTCACCGCCACAGCCCGCGCAAGGACGGACCGTTCATCGTATTCGACTGCGGCGCCGTCCCCGACGAGCTGATCGAGTCGGCGCTGTTCGGGCACGTGCGCGGCGCGTTCACGGGCGCGATCACCGATCGCCCGGGCGCGTTCGAAGAAGCGGACGGCGGCACGCTGTTCCTCGACGAGATCGGCGAGCTGGCGCCCGGTGTGCAACCCGCGCTGCTGCGCGCGCTCGACAAGCAGTCGGTGCGGCCCGTGGGCGGATCGACATACACCCGCGCGTCGGTGCGCGTTGTCGCGGCGACGAACCGCAACCTGCGTGCCGAGATCGCGGCGCGCCGCTTCCGCGAGGACCTCTACTATCGCGTCGCGGTCGTGCGCATGGCGGTGCCGCCGCTGCGCGATCGCCCCGACGACATCCCTCTGCTGATCCAGCACTTCATGCAGCAGTTCCGCGGCGAGCGCCCGCTGGAGGTCGCGAAGGAGGACATGGATCGGCTGCGCCGCCACAGCTGGCACGGCAACGTGCGCGAGCTGCGCAACGTGATCGAGCGCGCCTGCGCCGTCAGCCACGGCGATCGGCTGGAGCTGGAAGATGCGCTCGACGAGCGCCCCGGCACGTCCACCAGCTGGACCGCCGGCGCCGCCGTCGACGTCGACATGCCGTTCAAGGAGGCGAAGGCGCGCGTCGTCGAGGGGTTCGAGCGCGAGTACATCCAGGCGCTGGTCAAACGCCACAAGGGAAACCTGTCGGCGGCGTCGCGCGCCGCGGAGATCGATCGCAAGCATTTGCGCGAGCTCCTGCGCAAGCACGGCCTGCGCGAGTCGGGCGACACCTGACGATGGCCGCCGCGCGCTGGTGGGACGAGCTGCGCGCACGGGCCGAGCGCCTCGGGCGCGAGATCACCAGCGGCCTGTCGGGCGGCGTCGCCGACTCGGGACACTCGGCTGTTTATCTGCGGCAGCTGCTGCGCGGAAACCGCGCCAAGCGCGTGCTGCGATCGCTGCGGCGCCACCGCGCCGGCGACCAGGCCGCCACCGGGACCGCGTCCGCGCAACCGGGACAGCCGCCCGTCCTCATCATTCACGGTTACCTCGCCACGCGCGGATCGCTGCACCTGCTCGAGACGCACCTGACGATGCGTGGCTTCATCGTCATGAGCTACCCGCTGGGCGGGCCGATCAACGTCGGCGATATCCGCGATTCGGCCGGCCTGATCGCGCGCAAGGTCGAGTCGATCGTCGCGCAGACCGGCATCGCGCGCGTCGACATCGTCGGGCATTCCATGGGCGGCCTGGTCGGGCTCGACTACCTGAAGCGGCTGGGCGGCCGGCACCGCGTGCGGCGGCTGGTGATGCTGGGGACGCCGACGCAGGGGACGTGGTCGGCGCTGCTGGGTCTGGTGACCGCGCCGCTCGGGATGGCCAGCCTGCAGCTGCTTCCGGGAAGCCCGTTCCTGCGCGAGCTGGCCGAGCGCCCCCTGCCCGCGGGCGCGCAGGTGGTGTCGATCGGCGCCATCCGCGACTGGCTCGCGCCGCTTTCCAGCACTGTTCTCGACGGCGTCCGGCACATCGCGCTGCCCACCGGACATTCGGGCCTCCTGGTCGACGCGGAGGTCGCGGAAGTCGTCGTCCGGATCCTGCGCGAGCCGGATTCAGCCCCGGCGGTTGACGCGCCTTCAACGACACCTTAAAATTGCCAAGTTTTGAGCACCTTTAGGCCTCGCGACATGGCGTCCGACGGCGGTGAAGGCGGACAAGAAGGCGCCCAGTGGGCGCTCCGCTTCATCTCCGGCAAATACCAGGGCGGCGAATTTCCGCTGCGGCCCAACCGCGAGATCATCATCGGGCGCTCGTCCGATCTCGACATGGTGCTTGTCGAGGACATGGTGTCGCGCAAGCACGCCAAGATCACGACGGACGACAACGTCGTGACGATCCAGGACCTGGGCTCGACCAACGGGACGTTCGTCAACGGCGAGAAGGTCCGCAAGGCCGACCTCAAGGACGGCGACCGCATCCTGATCGGCACGTCGATCATCAAGATCGTGTTCGTCGACGGCGAGAACACCAGCCACATCATGAGCGAGACCGAAGCGCGTTCGAAGATGGCGGTCGCGGCGAACAAGCGGTCGTCGGCGGCGCCGAAGTCGATGGCGGGCAGCATCGAGGAGATCCCGCTGCCCGACCTGCTGCAGCTGCTGTCGACAAGTCGCAAGTCGGGCGTGCTTGTCGTTCACTCCGACCGGCACGTCGGCAAGATCTTCTTCCGCAAGGGGCAGATCTACTTCTGCAGCATGGAGAACCAGTTCAACGTCGGTCCGCGCAAGGCGCTGACGCGCATGCTGGGCTGGACGCAGGGCTCGTTCGAGCTGGAGCCGCCCGACGAATCGGCGGTGCTGGAAGAGATGGACGAGTCGACCGAGGCGCTGCTGATGGAGGCCATGCGCCAGCTCGACGAGTACCGCGTGATCGCGGAGAAGCTGCCCGAGCTGAACTCGCCCATCGGCATCGCGCGCCCGCTGAAGTCCAAGCTGCGCGAGCTGTCGCCCGAGGAGCTGGACGTCTTCCAGGCGGCGATGGAGGTCAAGACGGTCGCGGCGCTGTTCGATCAGTCGACGCTGAGCGACCTCGCGATCGGCGAGAAGCTGCTGCAGCTGTTCGAAAAAGGCTACCTCGTCGCGGGGTAAACAAGGTTGACCCGGCGGCACCTCGGCTGGGCGTACCTGGGCGTCGTTGCGGTCGTGGCGGCAGCGTGGCCGCTCTCGAAGCTGTCGTCGGCCCTGGCGGCGCGCTCGCTGGCCAAGCTGACACCGGCGCCGGTCGCGACCATCGACGAGCCAGCGCCGAACGCTGCGGTCGTCGGACTCGCTCAGACCATCAAGGGACGGGTGGTCCACGAAACGATCCGGGCGCCCCTCTGGCTTCTGATGAGCGAAGCGGGCGACGCCTGGCAGGCGGAAGGACAGATCGCGACCGGCAGCGGCGCGTGGCAGCGCGAAGTCTGGCTCCCGGGCCGCAAGGGCACGCGCTATCGGCTGGCGGTCGTCGCCGCCGAGATCCCGCTGCACAACGATCTTCAACACCCGAAGAAGAAGGAAGAACCGCCCTGGATGCGGGATAGCGAGCTGGCGCGAGAGGCGAGCTGGCGGGCGGCCGAGCGGTGGTGGACGGCGCCGCTGGGCGACGGCACGTATCCTCCGCTGCCGGAAGGCGCACGCCTCGTCACGTCGGTCGACGTCGTGCAAAGCCAGGACGATCCACCGCACCCCTCGCCGTACATCATCTTCTTACCGTCGCAGAAACATCGTTGATCAGATCGGCGAAGTCGTCGATGAAGTAGCCGTCGACGTCCCAGTCGCCGTTGTCGTGCTCCGTCATGATCGCGCGGATGGTCGGGGCGGGCGGTTTGAAGTCCTGTTGCAGCTGCCGCACGATCTCGTCGAACGCGGCGCCGTCGTGAATCGCGTTGTAGCCGACGGCCGACAAAGGGTAGGCCGAATCCGGCATGTAGATGGCCCGGTCGCCGCCGACCTCGCGCGCGATCGCGCGGCAGAGCCGCCGCAGCGGCGTCTGAAATCCGGCGGTGTCGTCGACGAAGCCGGCGATCTTCTCCAGATGCCACGCGCTGATCGCCCGCCGGCCGACGTACAGCGTGAACCCGGCGGCATTCTCGAGATCGGGCGTCTCGTGCCGATCCCACGCCGCCTGGATCACCGCGGCGGACTCGATACCCGCGCGCCACGCCCAGACGACCGGTTCCAGGTTCGGCCACCGCGGCTTCA
>DATMZL010000573.1:0-10273 GCA_035607075.1 Polyangia bacterium | reverse complement strand
TACTCCCACCAGCAGTGGTAGCGCCGGTTGCGTTCCTCCAAGGCGGCGCACAATGCTTCGATCGCAGCGTGGTCGAGTCGGTCGACGCCCGCGAGCAGCAACTCGCCCAGCAAACAGAAAGCCTGGTCTGGGTCCGGGCGGAAAAGACCGATTTGCGGCGCCAGCTCGCGGCAGACGCCCGACAGCAAGTCGATGGGCGCCGCCGCGTCGCCCGACTCGGCGAGCGCGAACGAATCGACGAGGAGCGCGGCGATGTTGTAGTTCGAGCACCATGCAGGTCTGAGCAGGATGTCGGATGTCGACATCAGGATGCGGAACCAGCGAAAGCGGGCGTCGGGCGCATCTCGCCAGCGCGTCAGCGCGATCGTCTCGGTGACATCGAACGTCCATTCCAGCGCCGGCTCGCCGCTCCGCAGGATCTCCTCCCACGCCGCGACATAATTCAGGTACCCCGGATCGCTGGGTGCGAAGCGCGCGACGTCCGCCTCGGTCACGCGCAGACGCGCGCGCGAGAACACCTCACGCGTCGCAATAAAGCCCTCGTCGGCCATGGCGTCACCCCAGCGTACAAGGTTCTCTGACGACGGCCGCGGTCAGGCGTCGCGCGGCGCCGGTTCGAACGGCCAGGGAGCTGCGCCCGCGGCGGCCGCCCCCGGGATCGTGAAGAAGACGGTCGTGCCCCGTCCGAGCTCGCTCTCGACCCAGATGCGCCCGCCGTGGGCTTCGACGATGCCCTTGACGATCGGCAGACCCAGCCCGGCGCCGTGGCGGCCGGTGCTCTTCGCCTGCCAGAGTCGCTCGAAGACGTGCGGAATGTCGTCGGCCGCGATGCCCATGCCCGTGTCCGCCACCCAGAACAGCGCGTCGCCCGCGCGCGCCGCTGCGCCGACCATGATGCGGCCGCCCGGGCTGGTGAACTTGATGGCGTTGCCGATCAGATTCTCGAAGATCTGCAGGACGCGCTGGCGATCGGCCCGGATCAGCGGGAGCTCCGAACCGATCTCGACCCGAAGCTCCAGCGCCGCCGCCGCCGCCAGCGATTCCTGGGCGGCAGCCGCGTCGGCGACAGCGTCACGCGCCGAGATCGGCGCCGCATCGATCGACAGGCGGCCTCCCTCCATGCGCGCGACGTCGAGCAGGTCTTGAATCAGATGGTTCATCCGCGTCGCCGCGCGCCCGATAACCTCGGCCGGTTTGGCTGGCCGACCTGCCCGGCCCAAGACGCGCCGGAGGGCGCCCACCTGCAGCAGGATGGCGCCCAGCGGATTTCGGAGATCGTGGGCGACCACGTTCAACACGTCGTCGCGCAGCCGGATGGCGTCCTGCGCGAGCCGATAGAGGCGCGTCTTCTCGACCGCCAGCGCGGCGCGCGTCGCGATCTCCTCGGCGAAGGGGATGTCATGCTCCGTGAACGTGCGACCCGGCGTCGTGCTCATGAAGAACATCGCGCCAACCACGCCGCCATGCGCGAGCAGCGGGACCACGAGGGACGACTTCGGATCCAGCTCGTGCATCAAGCGCCGGTGTTCGGCGTTCTGGGAGGTCTCGTCGAGATACGCCGGCGTCACCTCCCGGATCAGGACCGGCTGCCGGGTGGCACGCACTACCGATCCCAGATAGGGCTGAGAAGGATCGAACGGGATCCTCTCGAGCTCGCGGCAGATCTCCGCCTTGGCGGGATCGCGATGCTTGACCGCCCAGTCGTACAGATGTCCATCCTCGTCGAGGGTCTCGACTGTGCAGCAATCGACGACGTGGTCCGCGACCCACGCAGCGACGATGTCCACCGTCTCGCGGTCGTCCATGGTCGCCGCCAGCGCGGTCCCGAAATCAGACAGGAACTTCTGTTCGGCCTCCGCGGTGCGCAGCTCGCGTTCCAGGCGTTTCCGCTCGCTGATGTCGCGCACGAGTCCTTGCCAGCGACCGTCGGAGAAGATCTTCGCGCTGACCTCGGTCAAGATCGTGCGGCCGTCTTTTCGCCGCAGCGTCCACTCGCTGACGTCGGCCTTCCCGCGCAGGAGCGCTTCTTTCGTTTGCACCAACCGCTGGACCTCTTCGGGCGCAATGAGATCGGCGATTGTTTTGCCGACGATCTCGTCGCGGCTGTACCCGAGCATGCGGCAGCCCGCGCTGTTGACGTCGGTGTACCGTCCGGTCAGGTCGGCCACGAACACGGCGTCGGGAGCCTGCTCGATCAGGGCGCGGCTCCACTCCCGGCTCGCCTCGAGGGCTTCGTACGTCCGATTCAGCGAGACAGCGGTCAGGTCGAGCACCAGCAGACCGACGACGATCATCGCGGCCGCGAGCACTGAAACGACGACAGCCAGCGCGTCCCCGCCGAGGGCCCGCAGCGGGAAGGCGGCGACCAGCCCCAAGATGACGGGGACCAGGACCGCGGGCAGCGCGAAACGACGCAGCTGCCGTCCGCCCGGGCCGCCGGATGTGGCCACGCGCATCAAGCCGGCGGATGGGCGTGCCAACAGCAATCCGGCCGAGGCGAGCACGAGAGCAATCGCCGTCGGCAGCGCCATGCCGATCAGGGGCGGACGAAGCACACGGTGGCGCAGCTCGACGCCGAAGACGAAGCCAAGCATCGCGGTCAGCGCGATGAACCCGCCCGCCAGGATCAGCCATTCGGATGGACGCGCGCGCGCCGTGGCGCGGACGTCGAAGATGAGCAGCGCGATCGCCAGCAGCGTCAGCGCGAGCGCGGTGGGCGGGGCCGGACGCCCGGGGTGCGGCCAGGGCCCGCGCCCGCGACCGATCACGCGATCGATGTGCAGATCGACGCCGGCCGCGTATTCCACGATGGTGCCGACCGCGATGACCAGCACGACGAGGACGGCGACGCTGCTGACGATCCTCACCATGGCTCCGGCGTTCGGCCGGGAGCGCAATGCGCCGGCAACGCCGATCAGGACCAGGCCGAGCGCCGTGTTCGCCGTCGTCGCGGACTCACCGGGAACCAGGGCCACCAATATTCCGGCGTCCGAAAGCACGTCGAGGAGCCCCAGGACACCGATCGCCGCGGCGGCCAGGCAAAGCCCGCGGCCGACGCGCGCCGCGCGCGTGACCGCACCCGTGCCAGCGATCGTGCCCGCCATCTTGGGGAAATCTGGCTCCGCGGCGGCGGCGAGGTTCTGTTTTCAGGTTTTGTCGTAGGCGCTGACCCGGGCGATCCGAAGCTACATTCTTCCGGGTACCGTGAGCGACAGGGGGGCGGATGTGGTTCCGGGCGGCATCGATCCGACAGCGCTGCCCAACCTTACGCACAAGGCGTATTCGGCCCACAAGATCGCGGCGACCGTGAGCGCGGTGTTCGCGATCGCGGGCCTGGCCTGGGTGTTCTTCACCGACGTCGTCCTTTACAGCATCACAAGAGATCGCGTCCTGATCGCGCGCGTGGAGACCGCGAAGGGCTGGATCTTCATCTCGCTTGTCACGCTGTTGCTGTACGCGGTGACGTTTCGCAGCTCGGCTCGCCTGGATCGCGTCAGGCGCCTGACGACGGCCGCCATCGAGAGCATCGGCGACGGCGTGATGCTGCTCGGCCGCGATCGCGTCGTCGCGTACGCCAATCCGGCCGCCAAGCGCATGCTGCGCTGCGCGTCGTCAGAGCTCATCGGCATGGGCGCGCCCGAGTTCTCGCGCCGCTTCCGCGTGTCGTATCCGGACGGCGCGCTGGTTCCGCCCGAACAGTTCGCGTCGCAACGCGTGTTCGACGAGGGCGGACCGCTGCAGTACATGGCGGTCCTGCACCCGCCCGGCGGCCCCGACGTCGTCATCTCGGTGACCGCGGCCGGCGTGCGCATGCAGGTGGGCGAGTCCGCCACCTGGGTCGTGAGCGTCATGCACGACGTCACGGCCTCCGATCAGCTGGACCGCATGCGCGACCAGTTCTTCGCAGCCGCGGCGCACTCGCTGAAGACACCGGTCGCCATCGTCAAGGCGGACGTACAGGCGCTGCTTCCCTACGAAACCCGGGAACAGCGGCGGGTCGCCGATTCGATCGCGCGCCAGTGCGATCGGATCGACCGTCTCATCCAGAACCTGCTGGTGCTGACGCGCGCGCATTCGCACTCGCTGGAGCTGCACCCCAGCGCGATGCACCTGCGCCCGCTCATCGAGCGCATCTCCGTCGAGAGGACCTGGTCGCACCGGCACGATCTGCGGACCGACCTGACAGGTTCGCTGCCCTTACACGCGGACCCCGAGCGGATCGGGCTCGCCATCCGGAACCTCCTCTACGAGGCCTACCTCCTGTCGCCCGCCGATTCGCGCCTGACGCTCCTGGCGCGCGCCGAGGGCGATCGGGTCGCGGTCGGCGTCCGCTATCAGCCGCTTCCCTGGCACGGGGAGGTCGTGGCAACGTACGGCGAATACGACGACATCGGCATCGGACGAGCGGTCGCACAGGCGATCGTCGAGCGACACGGTGGATCGCTGAACGACGAGGAGACCGAATCCGAGAAGACCTGCTGGATCTACCTCCCCACGGCCGGAGCGCTCGCGTGAAAAGCGGCAACGACATCCTTGTCGTCGACGACGACGTCGACATGGTCGAGGTGATCGAGCTGGTCCTGCAGGACGCGGGCTACCCGACGCGTACGGCGCTGAACGGAAGACAAGCGCTGGCCGCCGTCGCGCAGGGACTTCCGGCGCTGATCGTGCTCGACATGCTGATGCCGGTCATGAATGGCTGGGAGTTCGCACGGGAGTTTCGCGCGCTTTACGGCCCCGAGATCCCGATCGTCGTCGCCACGGCCGCCGAGCACGTGCGCAGCCGCGGCGACGCGATCGACGCCGCGGGTGTACTGCCCAAGCCGTTCGAGGTCAGCGATCTCCTGCGCCTGGTCTCCCGGTACGTCCCCACCCAGCGCGACGAGACCACGCCGCCGCCCTGATACACGGCGCCCGCGCGGAACCTCCGTGACTACGTCGACGTCTACAGCTGCGCCGGCCTCCTGAACACAATGCTCGCGGACGTCGTTCGCAGCGACGTTCGCATCTGGGTCCACGAGGAGGACGATGTCGCGCGCGCGATCGCCGGAACGCCGGAGGCCGTACGCGCTCTGACGTCAACGTGACAGGCGGATCTCGATCTCGCGATCCACGAAGGTCCATTCCTCGCGCGCGCGCAGCATCGCGAGCAGCTCGTCGAACGCGCGCGCGTGCTCGGGCGCGAACTCGAACCAGGTGAGAAAGTCGAACGGCTGACCGAGATCGCGCGCGTGGTACAGGCGGCGCGCGACGCGCGGCAAGTACGCCATGCTGTCTGCGATGTGCCGCGAACGTTGTTCGAAGATCGCGCGTCGCTCGTCCTGGGGCAGCGCCCACCAGGCGGGAGATTTTCGGATCGGGATCAGCGCCGCCCGCGTTGCCTCCGGGCGGCCAAGCGGCGGCGACGCGGCGTCGAGCTGTGTCTTCTCCTGTCGCTCGACGTACCGGACGTGTCCGGCGACGCCCGCCAATCGCCAGGTCCCAGCCGAGGTCGCGACGATGCCCTCGCGGACCTCCAGGCGGTCGGCGGGCGGCAACGCCTCGCCGACCACGGCCGTGGCGCGTTCGATCTGCCACGCGCCCGCGGCGCCGCCGATGAAGGTGGCGGGAAAGGTTCCGGTTGGGTAGGTGCTCATGATGCGCGCATCTTGTCACCTCGGCGCGCGCGCAGCTCCACGGGCACGCCCAGGAACCTCTCGAAGCGCGCGGCGGCCGCCTCCAGCGACTTCTGCGCCGCGCCGACCAACGGGGTGGCGAGGATCGTCTCGACGACGAGCGCTCCTTTCTTGCCCGCGAGCCGGCGCCAGCCGCCCACCACCCGACCGCCCACGACCACGACGTGGTTCATCACCATCTCCGGGCGCGCGGTGAATGTCGGGGCCGCGCCGGCCAGCGACGGGCCGTGATCGCGGTAGGCGACGGTCGCCTCGTCGTAATTCGGAAGCAGGTGAACGACGTCCGGTGCGACGCGCGCCCCGTTTCGGACGGCGGGCGCGAGCCAGTACGTCTTGCCGTCCGCGGCAGCCGAAGCGAGACGCGGCGACGCCGCGTCGATCCCGCGCCGCGCGTCGCCCACGGTCAGACCCGACCACCAGGCGAAGTCGTGTGCCAGCGCCGGCCCGTGGCTGGCGAAGTAGCGTCCGGCGAGCTCGGCCAGCGCCTCGTCGCGGGCGAGCGTCCGTCCGCCCGGGGCGCGCTCGTCGAGCAGCGCGTACGTGAACTGCTTGCCGCGCCGGGGACCGCTGGCGATCAGCGCGTCCAGCTCGGCGCGCATCATGATGTGACCCAGGCGCTGGCCGGTCGCGCGGATGCCTTCCGCGGCGAGCGCCGCGCCAAGCTCGGTACGGGTCAGCGACTTCCCGCCGGCGAGAGCGCGCGCGATCACCGTCTGACTGCGCCGGAAAGCCGCCGCGTCGAGGGCGAGCTGTCGATCGTAGTAGGCCATCCGCGCACGGACGCCCGGCGCCGTCAGCGCGAGCATCCAGCGGATGTCGTCGGGCAGCACGAAGTGCCAGGTCGGGCGCAGCACGTGCGTGCGTAGGATGCGGCCGTCGGCGAACGCGCGATCGATCTCGGCGTCGGTGCAAGCGCGCGTGCGCTGGGCGATCGCCCACTTCGCGCCCGCGTAGTCCTGCGACTGCACCGCGCCCAGCCAGCGCACCACCTCCTGCGGCGTCGCGAACGGCTTCCCGACCAGGCGTTGATTGCGCAGGCGCTGGAGCGCGACGTCGAACGGCGCGGGCATGGGCCTCATCCTCAGGGGCGCAGGATATCGCCCTCGCGCAAAGTTGCGATCACGCTCGCGGCGGTGTCGAACGTATCGGCGTAGTGAACGAGGCGCATGCGCGCGCGCAACTCGGCGGGCAACGCGGCGAGCGCCGCGTAGGGCGTGTGCGCCGGCCCGTAGTTGGTCTCGTGGATGATCAGATCGGCGGGCGACAGGAATTCGATCAGGCCGGCATCGAACGCCGTGTCGGCGGAGTACCCGAGCGTGCGTCCCGCCGCCTCCACCAGCAGCGCGCTGGTGGGGACGTGGTGAATCGTGCGGCGCGCGGTGATCCGGAACGGACCGACGGTGATGGTCGACGTCCAGTCGAGGGCGACGTGCTCGAAGTAGGTGTCGAAGCCCATCGCCTGGAACGCGGCGCCGTTCCAGAGCGTCGCCATCGGCGCCTTCAGGCGTTCGTCCCAGATGACGGCCCGCACGTCGGGCGACGCGATCAGCTTCACGCGCTTGCCCTCGACGAATTGCTTGAAGAAGGTGAAACCCTCGAGGCCGTTCATGTGATCGCCGTGAACGTGCGTGATCAGCACATGGTCGATGTCGGCGATCTGCAGCGCGCGCCCGGACGCCTGCGACGCCGCCCGCAAGACGGAGCGGTAGGTGTCCGGACAGTCGATCGCCAGGTGGAATCCGTCGCAGATCAGCAGCAACGCCGTCGTGTGGTGCTTTTCGGAGAACGTGTCGCCCACGCCGAGGGCGACCACCTCGAAGTCAGACATGCGCTCTCTCCTCTCCTGCCAGCGCGGTGGCCACCCGCTGTTGCAACCGGGCCGCGATCGCCGGCGGGCAGAACGGCGACAGGTCCTCGCCAAGTCGGGCCAGTTCTTTGAGCCGGCTGGAGCTCACCTCGGACAGCGACGGGTGCGCCGGAATGAAGACGGTCTCGATCTCGGGTGCCAGCGCGCGGTTCATGTCGGCGAGCGCGATCTCGCTGTCGACGTCGGTGCAGCTGCGGACACCGCGGACCAGGTACCGCGCCGCGCGCGCCCGCGCGAGCTCGACGACGTATCCCGCGGTGCTGGTGCATTCGACGTTGCGCCACCCGGCGACGGCGTCGCGGATCATCTCGACCCGCTCGTCCGGCGAAAAGAGAGGTTGCTTGGCAGGATTGACCGCGACGACGACGAGCAGCCGATCGAAGAGATCGGCCGCGCGCTCGATCACCGACAGGTGCCCGCGCGTGATCGGATCGAACGTTCCGGCGTAGAGAGCTAGCCGCATGACGCCGCCTCCAGGGGTTGCGCCCTCAGCATCCGCGCCGCCGTCGGCGACGGGAAAAGCAGCCGCACCGCGAGCACCGCGCCCAGGGCGAGCGCGGTCGACAGGCAGAAGTGGCCGAAGTACCCGAGCGCCTGCGCGCTGAACCCGGCCGCCGCAGCAGCGACGGCGGTCGCGATCACGACCGCGCTCGCCTGAACCGTGTAGTCGGTGGCGCTCGCGTCGGCGGAGCACCAGTCCATCATGCAGGTGAACAGCGCGGCGCTCGCCGTCCCGCCCGCGAAGTGCTCGGCGGCGCATACCACATACAGCGTCGACGGCGCAGGCTTGCCCAGCGCGATGTACGCGTAGCCGGCGACGGCCGACGCCTGCAGCAGACCGAAGGCGGTCAACGCCGCCCGGCGGCCGATCGCGTTCACGAGCACGCCGCCCGCGAGCGCGCCGACAAGACCAGCGACGAAGCCGACGGTCCCGAGCAGCCAGCCGATGTCGGTCAGGGTCAGGCCCGCGTCCGCGAGGAACGGACGCAGCATGCCGGTCGCGAACGCGTCCCCCACCTTGTAGACGATCACGAGCGAGAGCAGCCGCCACGCGCCCGGGCGCCGGAGAAAGTGCGGCGTCGGACCAGACGCCTCCGGGGCCGGAGTGACGACGTGACGCCGTTCGCGCGACACCGCGATCGGCAGGGTCGCGACCGCCGTCAGCGCCGCCATCGCCAGGAACGTCCGCGCCGTGCCCAGGCGATCGTGGAGGATCAGGAGCACGCCCCCGCCGACAATCATGCCGACGCGGTACCCGGCGACCTGCAGGCCGTTCGCGACCCCGCGCTCCGACGGCGCGAGCATGTCGATGGCGAGCCCGTCGGTCGCAATGTCCTGCGTCGCAGCCAGCATGTTCAGGAGCAAGATCGCCACCATCAGAACCGTCATCGAGCTGGCGATCGACGACGCCAGCCCCGCGAGCACCACCACCGACGCGAGCTGCAGCGGCACGATCCAGGACTTGCGGCGCCCGAACGCCGGGAAAAAGCGGCGGTCGACGAGCGGCGCCCAGAGGAACTTCAGCGCCCACGGCAACACCAGCAGGTACGACAGGCCGATTTGCCCGAGCGACACGCCTTGCTTGCGGAGCAAAACCGGCAACGCCTGCGAGAAGAAGCCGAACGGCAGCCCTTGCGAGAAGTAGAGAGCGCCGAGCAGGCCCAGCTTTGCGGGCATCGACATCTTCATGACCGGGCCTCCTTCTTCGTCGGACGGTGCGGGAACGGTCGCGTGGGTCGCAGCAGTCCCGCCGCCATGCGCTTCGCGGAGGCGGCCGCCGAGCCGCGCGGGATGGTCGTGCGCGCGGTCGCGGCGAGGACGAAGTACCCCTGGATCAACGCCATGAGCGCCGCGGCCGCCTCGTCGATGGCATCGCACGTGAACACGCGCCGGTCGACGCCTTGCCGCATCACTTGAGCGAGCCGGGCGACCATCCCCTGCAGCGCGCGTTCGAAACGGACGCGAACCTTCGGCTCGCGCAGGGCCTCGCCGCTGATGAGGATCCAGCACGCGAGCGCGTCGGGATCGGCGTCCGCGCCCAGCCCGAGGTGGAAGTCGATGAACGCGGCCAGCTCGGCGATCGAATCGTCGGCAGCGGCAGCGAGACGGGCTTCCAGGCCGGTGTCGTGGCGCGCGACGAGATCGCCCAGCGCCGCGAGCAGGATCTCCTGCTTGCTGTCGAAGTGGTAATGCACCAGCCCGGGCGTCAGGCGCGCGGCGCGAGCGATGTCGGCCACCGACGCGCCGTCGTAGCCGCGCTTGGCCATGACCTTGACCAGCGCCCCGGTGATCTGGAGGCGGCGTTCCTCTGTGTTCGAAGGGCGCGGCATTGTAAGTTGGTCAACCAACCAATTAACACGGAGACCGGGCGCCAGTCAAGACCAGATCCGTCCCCCTCTCCCGCTTGCGGGAGAGGGCCGGGGTGAGGGCCAGCCTTGCGAGCGGCCTACGCGCGAACCAGGTTCCGCCCGTCCTGCTTGGCCGTGTAAAGCGCCGCGTCGGCCCGCTGGAACAGCTTGTCCATGTCCTGCCCGGGCGTGTACGCCGCCAGGCCGATCGAGACCGTCACGTCGAGCGCGTTGCCACCGACGCGGATTGGGTTCGCCGCCACCGCAACGCGCAGCCGCTCGGCGACCGCCCCCGCTTCATCGAGCTTCGTCTCGGGAAAAACGACCACGAACTCCTCGCCGCCGTAACGCCCGAGGATGTCGTTCGCGCGCAGCGTCTGCCG
>DATMZL010001649.1:0-2363 GCA_035607075.1 Polyangia bacterium | reverse complement strand
ACCGGAAGAGCCCACGCGTGACCGCATGGTAGGCGCGCGTTCCTCCCGGCAGGTGGGCAACGGCGAACAGCAAAGAGGCGTGGGCGACGCCGCGGAGCACGCGGCCGACCCATGCAGCCCCCGTGCCCCGCCGCCGTCACGGAAATCGCGGCGTCCTGGACGCGCCGCCTCTCGAATATGCGAATCGTAGATCAGGCCGGTTTAGTCGGCTGGCCGAACGGCGCCTGACGCCTGTGTCTTGTGCATGAACTTCTCGTGCCCCGCCTTCATCTCGGCCTTCGTCAGGTAGCCGTCGTGGTCGGTGTCCATCTTCTCGAACATCGACTTCGCACCCGCCGCGTGCTCGTCGGCGGTCAGGACGCCGTCGGCGTTGGTGTCCAGCATCTTGATCTTCTCGGCTGCTGTCATCTCGCCCTTGTCGCCCTTCTTGCCCGTCATCTTTTGGTGCGCTGCCGTCATCTCGGCGGCGGTCACCTTGCCGTCCCCGTTCGCGTCCATCTTCTCGAACATGCGCGCAGCGGCGGCCGAGTGCTCGTCGGGCGAGATCTTGCCGTCACCGTTGGTGTCCATCGACTCGAAGCGCGCTTCGTTGTCAGCGAACGCAACCGACGGCAACACGAACCCCGTCACCCCGGCGATGCTCAGCGCAAGACCGGCGACCCTGCTCAGCTTGAATGAACTCATCGGTCCCTACCTTTCCGTCTGATGAAAAGTAGGTCCGCTCCGTATTCGCGCGAGCTCGTCCGCTAGCGTGCCCCGAGCGTGTTGATCTCGCGGATCTCGACCGTGTGCGACGGCGCGCCGCTGCGCACCGCTGCGATCATCGCGCGCCCGAGCACGTCGCTGCTCGTGCCGACGCCGGGAAAGCGCTTGAGCAGCGCGCCGACCGGCCGCAGCACGGTGATCGCGACGTGGACCCACCGCGTGCGCGACCGGACGCCTTTCTCCGGGTGGATGTAGCCGGGCCGGAACATGTACGCGCGCGCAAACAGCTTCGTCAGATCGTTCTCGGTCTTGCCCTTCACGCGCGCCCACATCGTGCGCCCCGCCTCGGTACTGTCGGTGCCGGTGCCCGAAACGTAGATGAAGGCGAGGTTTGGATTCAGTCGGTGCAGCGTCTGCGCCGCCGCCATCGTCAGGTCGTAGGTGATGTGGCGATAGTCTTCTTCCTTCATGCCGACCGACGAAACGCCCAGGCAGAAGAAGCACGCGTCGGCGTCGCGCAGCGACGGCTCGATCGCCGTGTAGTCGAAGAAATCGGCGTGCACAATCTCGGTCAGCTTCATGTGCGTGACACCGGTCGGCCGGCGCACGACGCTGACGACGCGCTTCACCTCCGGATCATCGAGACACTCCAGGAGCACGCCCTGCCCGACCATCCCCGTTGCGCCGAACAGGATGACGTTCATCTCACGCCCGTTACGCGCCGGGCGGCGCGATCACCACCACCAGCTCCAGACCGTGGTCGCTGGCGGCACGCGCCGCTGCCTTCACGAACAGCACGGCCTCGCCGTGCGGCTCCTCGGCGCACTCGAGCCGGATCTGCACGCGTTTGCCCTCGTACTGCGGGTAGTGATCGGCGAGGAAGCCGTCCAAGGCGTAGCCCATGTAACGGTTGATCTTCTCCTCGATCTGCTGGAACTGCTGGTCGCTGGCGCCCCAGGGGCGGCGCTCGATCATCGTCAGCACCACCTTGTCGGCGCTGTCATCGATGCTGATCAGGTCGACGACTTTCGGGTTCTCGACCCCGGGGGGCCCGAACTCCGAAAGCATCTGCTCGCGCGTGATCTTTTCCACGGCGGCCGGAATCTAGCATGCGAAATCGCACGCGTGAGGAGCCGGCGAGCTCTGCTCGCCGCGCATCATCGCGGGAGGGTTCGGGAACCCTTTGAGGGTTCCCGATTTGATTGACCTGCACGACCGCGCACGCGATGCTGCTTTTGGGCTTCATCTGGGGGGACCTGGACCATGAGACGATCGCGCTCGGTGGTGATTTCGTTCCTGTTCGCGCTGGCCGTCGCGGGCGCCGCGGCGGCCGCGAAGGACACGGACAAGAAGGAAAAAGGGAAGGCGGGCGCCGCCGACAAGCCCAGCAGCGCCCCGCCGGGCGTGACCCTGAACGCGTGCGGCTGTTACGCAAAGGGGAACGGCTGCGTCTGCACCAACAAGAAAGCGAAGTGCGAGTGCCCGGGCGAATGCGAGCCAGCCGGGTGCGACGAGAAGCGCAACAAAGAGGCGGAGAAGGAATACAACGACGCCGTCAAGCACGCCCAGGACGACGAGAAGAAGCGCTCCGAGGCGGAGCAGAAGAAGATCCAGGACGCCGAGAAGAAGCGGCAAGCCGAGGAAGCCGCCGCCGAGAA
>DATMZL010001108.1:0-3934 GCA_035607075.1 Polyangia bacterium | reverse complement strand
ACCGACGCCGGCGTTCACGCCGACGGCCAGGTCGCCAGCTTCGATCTCGCCGCGAACATCCCGACGCACGGCCTGCTGCGCGGGTTGAACACCATCCTCCCCGCCGACCTCGCGATCGTCGACGTCGCCGAGGCCGCTCCCGACTTTGACGCGCGCTTCTCGGCGCGCGGGAAGGTGTATCGCTACACGGTCTGGAGCCACTTCGTGCGATCGCCGCGGCGGGCGCGCACCACCTGGCACGTCCGCACGCCGATCGACGTCGACGCCGTCCGGCGCGCCGCCGCGTCGCTTGTCGGCGAGCACGACTTTCGCGCGTTTCGCGCCTCGGACTGCGACCGCAAGACGACCAACCGGATCGTGCGCCGCCTGGACGTCGACAGGCAGGGACCGCTGTTGACGTTCGAGATCGAGGCGACAGCCTTCCTCAAGAACATGGTCCGCATCATCGTGGGTACGCTGGTGGACATCGGCCGCGGCCGCATCTCCGAGGACACGCCCGCGCGCATGCTCGCGATGGGCGACCGGAGCGCGGGCGGCATGACCGCGCCGGCCCGCGGCCTGACGCTGCTGCGCGTGATCTACTAAGGCGACGGCGATTCGCCGAGCATCGCCGCGACCCGAGCGCGCACCTTTTCGATCAACGCGTCGCGATCGCTGGTCTTGAGGCCCGTGGTCGGGATCGGATCGTCGACCTCCACCTGAACCGTGCCCGCGCGAATCAGCGCGGCGCCACGGGGCATGATCTCGCGCGACCCTTTGATCGCGACCGGAACTATCGCGGCGCCCGAGTCGATGGCCAGATGGAAGCCACCCTTCTTGAACGGCCCCAGCCGTCCGTCACGCGTCCGCGTCCCCTCGGGGAAGATCACGACCGACTGACCGGAGCCGATCCGTCGCGCCGCCTCTGCCATCGAGCGCCGCGCAGATGCCGCGTTCTGCCGGTCGATGAAGATGAAGCGGCCGGCGGCCATCGCCCAGCCAAAAAGCGGAATACCGGCCAGCTGCTTCTTCGCAATGAAACGGAACGATGCCGGAATCGCGACGAACACCGCCCAGATGTCGACCATCGACGCGTGGTTGGGCATGAACACGTAGGGACGGCCGGGCTCGAGCGGCGATTTGACCTTCACCTCGAGCTTCACGCCGGGCACGCCGAGGATGACCCGTGACCACAGCCGTGCGAGCGCGAGCACGAGATCGCCGCTGCGATCGATGGCGCCGCAAACGAGCGCAGAGACGGAGCCCAGGATCGTCGCGGCGACGAACGAGATGGTCGACAGGAGGGCGCGAATCACGATGCCCCGGCATGGTATTCTTGCACCGTGGACTTCCGGAAGACCTATTACATTCTTCCGAACCTGTTCACGCTTTCGAGCGTTTTCTGCGGGTTCATCTCGATATCGCTCTCTGCGTATGGACAGGGCGGCAGCGACCTCTATCAGGCGGCGCTCGCGATCTGCTTCGGCTTCTTCTTCGACGCCGCCGACGGCCGTGTCGCGCGCCTGACCAAGACGCAGACCGACCTCGGGCGCGATCTCGATTCGCTCGCCGACCTGGTCACGTTCGGCGTCGCGCCGGCGTTGCTGGTCTACAAGTGGGGCCTGACCAGCTTCGGTCGGCTGGGAATCTTCATCGCCGGCCTGTTCGTGTGCGCCGGGGCGATGCGGCTCGCGCGCTTCAACGTGCTGTCACGCCGCGAAGAAGCCGCCGGGCACAAGAATCCCGGAAAGTACACGCTGGGCCTGGCGATACCGGCGGCGGCCAGCGTGCTCGTGTTCATGGTGCTGGTCGCGCATCACGCCGGTCCTTACAAGCTGGTGAGCGAGAGCGTCGTCGCCGGTGTCGTGCTGACGCTGTCCTACTTGATGGTCTCGCGGATCCGCTTCCGGTCGTTCAAGGACCTGCGGCTGACCCGGCGGACGGTCGAGCTGGCCGTGATCATCGCCGGGTCGTGGGTCATCGTCGTGATGAACGGCGTCTCGAAGGCGCTGATCTTCCTGGTTCTCATGACCGTCTACATCGCGCTCGGCCTGGCGGAGACGGTGCTGCACCTGCGCCGCCGTTTCGTCGAGATCCGCCAGGAGAAGAAGGAGCAGGCCGCAGCGGCGGCCTCCGCCGAAGCGCTCCCGCGTGACGAAGAGGTGCTCCGCGAGCTGGGCGCCTTCGACGACGCGACCGAAGAGGCGTAAGCGCGCCGGCCCCGCGAAGGGCGGCGACGCGAGGGCGGCGAAGCTAAGGCAGATCTCAGAAATAGCTGCACACCCGCGCTTCGCGCGGGAGCAGCTAGGCCTTCGGCTTGTTCTTGTCGGCGGCCGCGGCCGCGCTGCCGCCGTCGTCCACCTCGATGAACGCGCCCCACAGCGCGCCCACGAGCGGACCGAGCAGGATCGGAAGCTCCGCGACCGAACGATCAGGCTGCGCGCCGAGAGCCGCCGGCAGCGAGATGTGCAAGCCGCCGAGCAGCTTGCTGCCGCCCCAGTACATCAAGGAGCCGACGATCAGGCCGCCGATACCCTTGAGGGCGGACGTCCAGAACGTGTCCTGCTTCCACGGGGGTTTCCCGCAGATCATCCCGACGATGGCGCCGATGATCGCGTAGGTGACGAACGCCGCGGCGCCCCCGGTGACGCCCAGCTTGAATGCTGCGAATCCGAGCGCCCCCCCGACCACAGCACCCTTGAGAAGACCGAGAAAGAGCCGCATGGAGGAAATATAGCGCGTGGGCGGCCGGCGAGCTTGTGATCGCCCACCACAACGTTAAGCTCATCGCGACGCGCCCCGATGCCCGTCGCACGCTTGCCGAAGCTGTCCGACCGCACGAGCGGGGTGCTCTTGCACCCGACCAGCCTGCCCGGCGGCCCGGAGGGCGGCCAACTGGACGGTGAGGCCCGCGGCTTCGTGGACTTCCTGGCCGCCGCCGGCCAGAGCTGGTGGCAGATGCTGCCGGTCGGACCGACCGGTTACGCCAACTCGCCCTACAGCGCGCAGTCGGCCTTCGCGGGAAACCCCGCGCTTGTCGCGGTCGACCGGCTGATCGAGGACGGCCTGCTCGCCGCCGCGGACCGGGGCAAACGGCACGAGGAGGCGCTGCGCGCGGCGTTCGCGGCCTTCGTCCACGGCGGCGGCGGACGCGACTACAAGGCCTTCACGGCGGACGCGGCGCACTGGCTGGACGACTTCGCGCTTTACCGCGCCATCAAGCGCGCCCACGGCGAGACCCAGTGGACGCTGTGGCCGGCGCCGCTGCGCGATCGCAAACCCGCGGCGCTGGCCAGCGCGCGCAAGACCTTCGCGGAGGAGATCGCGTTCGTGCGCTTCGTGCAGTGGCGGTTTGCCCGCGACTGGCGCGCCTTGCGCGAACACGCGCACGCGCGCGGCGTCGGCCTGATCGGCGACATCCCGATCTTCATGGCGCACGACAGCGCCGACGTCTGGAAGAAACGCGATCTCTACCACCTGGACCGGTCGGGCGAGGCGGTGTTGATCTCGGGCGTGCCGCCCGACTACTTCAGCGAGACCGGTCAGCGCTGGGGCAATCCGCTCTATCGCTGGGATCGCATGCGGCGAACAGGATACGCTTGGTGGATCGAACGCTTTCGCGCCACCCTCGCCGCCTTCGACGCCGTCCGCCTCGATCACTTCATCGGGTTCGTTCGCTACTGGGCGATCCCGGGCCACGAGACGACGGCGATCAACGGAAAGTGGCGCCGCGGTCCGGGCGCGCACTTCTTCAAGGCGGTGAGGCGCGCGCTGCGCGAGGCGCAGCTGCCACTCATCGCGGAGGACCTGGGCGTCGTCACGCCCGAGGTCAAGGCGCTACGCGACGACTTCGAGCTGCCTGGTATCAAGATCCTGCAGTTCGCCTTCGGAACGGATCCGAACGCGCCCGATTTTCTGCCCCACAACTACCCGCGGAACGCGGTCGTCTACACGG
>DATMZL010001171.1:0-2530 GCA_035607075.1 Polyangia bacterium | reverse complement strand
CGAGCTCCAGCACCGCCAGCCACGCCATCGCGACCTCCGACGGATCGCGCGCCGACTTCTCGCTCAGCGAAGCGACGTCGCGCAGCAGCTTGAGCCGGTCGCTGCGCTCGACGACGTGGTGCACCGCCGACGATGCGAGCCGCAGCGACTGATCGAAGCGCCCGGTCGACTCCAGGCGGCGGCGCGCGGGCGCGAGCACCGGCATCGGCTTGCCGTCGGGCCCGATCGGTGGCGACGCCGCCGATGCGCCGAGCTCGCCGAGCGCGGTCAAGCGCTCCGCCAGCGCGCGCTCGGGCTCGCCGCCAGCGTCGAAGAGCTGCGCGCGCTCCGCCAGCACCGCGAGGCGATCCACCCCGGTCATCGCCAGCGCATCGGCGGCGAGCGCAGTGGCGAGATCGCGCGAGCGCCCGAGCTGACGCAGCAGCCGCGCGCGCCGGCGCCGCAGCGGCAACAGGACCTCGAGCACGCCGGCGGTGATCGCGCGATCCAGCACGGCCAGCGCCGCCGCCGGATCGCCGTCCAGCTCCAGCGCGGCCGCGAGCCGATCGGCGATGCGCCCGTGGCGCGATGGGCGATCCTCGTGGTCGAACGCCGCGCGCAGCAGGTCGATCATGCGCGCTTCCAGCGGCTTCGCCGGAGCCTCGCCCTCGGCGCCCTCGCCCGCCGCGGCGGCCTGACGGCGCAGCAGGCTCTCGCCCATGGCAAGAGCAGCGTCCGAGCCGGCATGCCCGGCGACCGCGTGCGAGAGCAGCGCCAGCACCGGACCGACATCACCGTCGGCGGGAATGCGGATCAACATCCGCTGCGCCGCCAGGTAGTACTCCGCGGGCGTCGCCGGCGAGCGGTCGGGTACCGGCGCCGGCCGCGGAGCCGCGCCCTCGACCAAGTCCTTGCGCCAGGTCGCCGCCAGCGCCGCCTGGCCCGCGGCCTGAGCCTCGGCGATCAAGGCTTCGAGAGCAGCCGCGCGCGACTCAGGGGGCTCGTCCTCCAGAACCGTGCGGCGCAGCAGCAGTGCCTGTTTCGCGAGCCCGCCCTGGCGCAGCGCCGCCTCGACCGCCGCCAGGCGCGGTGCCGACGAGACGAGCGCGCCCGAGCGCAGCGCCTGTTCGGCGATCCGCCGCGCCAGACCGCCGCGGCCGGCGCGCGCGGCCGCGAGCGCCCGGTCCCACGGGTCGGTCGACGCGGGGGCGAGCGCCGGCGCAGCCCCAGCCTTCTTCGCGGCGTCGCCCTTCGCGTCGAGCTTGGCGCCCTCGGCCTTCGCCATTTCGAGCTTCGCGGTTTCGGGCTTCGTCGTGTCGGGCTTCGCCGCGTCGACCTTCGCGCTCTCGAGCTGAGCCGCGTCCGGTTGCGGCGCGTCGGTCCTGCCGGCGTCGGCCTTCGCGGGCGCGCTCTTGCCGGGCTCGGCTTTCTTGCTGGTGCCGGCGCGACCTGAGCGGGTGAATGTACGCGGCGTCTTTCCGTTGGCCGCCCGCGCGCCGTTGGCCGCGGTCGCCTCGGCGCGCTCGCCGGCCGCGCGCCAGCGGCGGTCGATCTCGCGGCGCAGGCGCATCACCTCATCGGCGACGGGGCCACCGGCCTTCTCCGCGGCCTCGAGGAGCGCTTCCACGCGCGCGGGCGCGCCGCCGGCCTCGATCCATGCCGCGGCCACCGCCAGCCGCGTGGGCCGGTCGATCCCTTCGCCGCCCGCCAGCACCAGCGCCTCGCGCAGGAACGCCAGGCGCGCCCGTCCCGTGCTCTCGGCCGCGCGCAGCTGCAGCGCCGCCAGGTGCTCCGCGGGAAGCGTACCGGCCGCGATCTTGATCGCATGCCGCGCCGCCGCCCGCCGCTGGTGTGCCGGAAACCGGTTGTCGCCCGCGACCGCGAGCCAGGCGCGCGCCGACAGCACTGGCCGGCCTGCCTCGCTCTGCGCCTCCGCCGCGGCGGCAGCCCAGGCGGCGATCTCCGTGCGCGCGATGTGGCCGACCTCGACCAGGAACGCGGCGCGATCCAGGGCTGGCAGCGCCCGCGCGGCGCTGAGCACCGCCATCCGGACCACGCCCAGGCCCGGCGCCTCGTCGGCGGCGCGACGCAGCTCGGCGAGCGCCCCGGGCAGATCTCCGACGGCGCGCAGCAACCCGGCGAGCTCGGTGCGCAGGCGCGCGCGCACGACCGCATCGCTCGCCGCGCCGACGTCGCGCCGGAGCTCATCCATCCGTGTGCCCGCCGCCGCCGGCTTGGGGCTTCCGGCCAGAACCGCCACGACGGGCAAGATATCACCGTCATGGGAACCCTGGGAGGGTTCCCATCCCCTCCCGCGAAGGACTGCGCCGGGGCACCCGGCTCCATCCACGCGCTCAACGGCTCGGGAGGTGATTCGCGAGCCGCCGGCGTGACGCGCGGGGCGAGGTCCGTGCTAAGGTGCGTCGCTCATGTCAGCGGCTTCGGCCTTTGCCATCATCCTCGCGGGGGGCGGGGGCACGCGGCTGTGGCCGGCCAGCCGCCGCCGCAACCCCAAACAGCTGCTGCGGCTCGGGGGCGACGAATCGCTTCT
>DATMZL010001485.1:0-2735 GCA_035607075.1 Polyangia bacterium | reverse complement strand
CTGATCCGGATAGAAGTATTTTCCCGGGTTTTCATCGACGATCCGCTTGGCGTCGCGGATCGCGCCGTCGGACCCTTCGAGCGGATCCGAGAAGATGATCTTGGTGCCGAACGCGCGTGCGATGTCCTTGCGGGCCTTCGTCACGTTCGACGGCATGACCAGCTCGACCGGGTAGCCGAGCGCCGCGCCGAAAAGCGCGTAGGCGACGCCGGTGTTGCCGCTCGTCGAATCGATGATCGTCTTGCCCGGCGCCAGCAGGCCCGTGCGGATCGCGTCGCGGATCATCTGGTAGGCGGCGCGGTCCTTCACCGAGCCGCCCGGGTTGAAGAACTCGCACTTCGCCCAGATCTCCACGCCGGGCGTGTCGGTCTCGAACGAATGCAACCGCACGATGGGCGTGTCGCCGATCAGGTCGGTGATCTTCTCGGCCACGCGCATCCGCGCGCGGCGGATGACGTCGGCGTCGCTGCTCATCGCGATCCGATTTCCTGCACCTGTGGCTCGCGGCCGTCGAGCGGAAGGCGCATGTGGCGGATGCGGGGCGTGAACGGCCCCGACGACTCGCGGACGATCAGCTGCAGCGCCTCGGCCGCCGCCAGAGTCCCGGCCAGCACGGCCGAAGCGTCGTTCGTGGACGGCGTACCCGCGGCCTGGAACGGGATCGCCGCCGCGCCGGGCGAGGGCGCGCGTCCAGACATAGAGACCATGTCGACCGCGTCGGGCGTCGCGCGCACGGCGATCACCGGCAGGCCGAGGCGCGCGGCCTCGGCGTCCAGCGGGGTGTCATCGAAGCCCGAACGAACGATGAGGTCGACCGTCGAGAGGAAAGCGGGGACCCCCTCACCCTGACCCTCTCCCCCAGGGGGGAGAGGGAATAACTGTTCGACGCCGGCGGCCTTCAAGTAGATCGCTGCGGTCTCGGCCGCGAGGTCGCTGCCCACGATCCCGACGCGGGCGGCGCAGATGCGCGCCTGTCCCGCGGGGCCAATCTCGGGCAGCGCGATGTGGCGCGCGTAGCGAGCGACGTCGACGGCGTCCACGATGGAACGCGGTTACAGCCGATCGCCGCCGGCGATGGCCGGAACGATCGAGATCTCGTCGCTGTCCTTGACGGGCGTGTCCAGGTTCTTGAGGAAGCGGATGTCTTCGTCGTTGGCGAAGATGTTGACGAAGCGGCGCACCTGGCCGGCGTCGTCGCAGATGCGCTCCTTGATGCCCGGGTACTGCGTCTCCAGGCTGGCGATGAGCGCGCCGATCGTCGCGCCGCTCGCGGTGACCTCTTCCTTCCCCTGCGTGAGCTTGCGGAGCGGCGTCGGAATGCGGATGGTAGCCATGGCGGGTTCTCTCCTTATTTGCGGTTCCACATCTCGTCGAAGTCGGACAGCCGCGGGCCGATCAGCTTTGGCTCCGGCAGGTTGCCGACCAGCGGGTCCTGCGTCTTCATGCCGTTGCCAGTGACGCAGATGACCACCGGCCCGTCGTCTTTTCCGATGTGCCCGCTCTCGATCAGGCGCAGCGCCGCACCCAGCGTGACGCCCCCCGCGGTCTCGGTGAAGATGCCTTCGGTCTCGGCGAGCAGACGCATCGACGCGACGATCTCCTCGTCGGTCGGCTTCGCCGCCCAGCCGCCCGAACCGATGATGGTCTGGCGCGCGTAGTAGCCGTCCGCCGGGTTGCCGATCGCCAGCGACTTCGCGATGCTCGTCGGCGTCTTCACCGGCTTCACCTGGTCGCGGTTCTCGAGAACCATGTCGACGATCGGCGCGCACCCGGCCGCCTGCGAGCCGTGGATCTTCGTCTTGCGCGCGGGCGCCGCGACCAGCCCCAGCTTCTCGAGCTCGCCGAACGCCTTGCCGATCTTCGTCACCAGCGATCCGCCCGCCATCGGCACGACGATGTGCGCGGGCAGCTTCCAGCCCAGCTGCTCGGCGACCTCGTACGCGTAGCTCTTCGAGCCCTCGGCGTAGAACGGGCGCAGGTTCACGTTGACGAAGCCCCAGCCGTACTTGCCCGCGATCTCCGAGCACAGTCGGTTGACGTCGTCGTACGTCCCCTTCACGCCGACGACGCGGGCGCCGTAGATGCTGGTCCCCAGCACCTTGGCGGCCTCGAGGTCGAACGGGATCAGAATGACGGCGGGCAGCCCGGCCGCCGCCGCCTGCGACGCCGTCGCGTTGGCGAGGTTGCCGGTCGATGCGCACGCGACCGTGCCGATGCCGAACTCGATCGCCTTCGACACCGCGACGGATACGACGCGGTCCTTGAACGACAGCGACGGGTGGCTGACCGCGTCGTTCTTGACCCACACTTCCTTCAGGCCCAGGCGCTTGGCCAACCGGTCGGCGCGCACCAGCGGCGTCATGCCGGTCGCCTGGCCGACGGCGGGCGGGCCGTCGATCGGCAACAGCTCGGCGTAGCGCCACATCGTGTGCGGGCGCGACTCGATCTTCGCGCGCGTCAGCACCTTGCCGATCGCCGCGTAGTCGTAGTCGACCTCCAGCGGGCCGAAGCAGAATTCGCAGACGTGGATCGGCGCCTTGTCGTACGTGTTGCCGCATTCGCGGCACTTGAGTCCCTTGACCAGGCTGGGGTTCGAATTGCTCACGGCGGCGGTCATCGGTCGCTCGTCATACCACACGGGACCCTAAGAGGGTCCCGAACCTCCCGCGACGGGCTCGCCCAGGCGAAGCCCGGGCTCGCCCACGCGATCAACGGCGCAATCGGCGGCGGGATAG